>JASGDZ010000330.1:0-4317 GCA_047606835.1 Microbacterium sp.
CGTCCACCGCGGCGCGGGCCGCCGCGGCCTCCGCCTCGCTCGCGGCGCCGAGCGCGGCCGTGAGGGCGGTCAGGCGCGCGGACAGTCCGGCGAGATCTCCGACCGCGGCGGCGCCCTCGACCTCTTGCTGCAGGTGTGCGGCCGCCGTCCGCAGCTCTCCCGCCGACGCGCCGCCTCCGCGGTGACGCTGCTCCAGGAGCACGACCTTGTCCGCGAGATCGGCGAACTTGCGGGTGAAGTAGGCGAGCGCCTCCTGCGGCGTGCCGTCGGGGTACTGACCGACCTCGCGCCAGGTGTCGCCCTCCCGCACGGAAACGGTGCCATCGTCGGCGACCCGTCCCCACTCGGCCGCGCGGGCCGCGGCCGGGGCGATCACAGAGCGTGGGATCGGGCGCGGCACGGGGCGCGGCAGGGGCGACGGGGAGGGGGGCGGCGCGGCCGCCGGTGTCGTCCCGTCGGTCACCGCGGCCGTGTCCGCCTCGGTCGTCTCCGCGGCGTCTGCCGCAGGCGCCTCCGCGGCGTCATCCACATCGCCTGTGTCGGTCGCTGCCGGGGCGCCCGGGGCCTCGTCGGTTGCGGCCCCGACCGTGTCGATCACCTCGACGTGCTCGGCGGCTTCTGCGTTCTGCTCGGGGAATGACTCTGCGTGCGCGGTCACGTGGGCTCACCTCGTCACGGCGGATGCCGTCTGGTGCGGGAAAGGACGCGTCAAGCCTATTACGCGCGCGCGATCGCGCCCTGTGCCCTCTCGGGCCGCGCCCCGTACCGGCTACGGAGTGGCGGTGGCCGACGGCGTCGCCTCCGGCGTGGGCGACACGGGCAGCGTGGCCGTCGGCGACGGCGTCGAGGTGGTGGGCTCCGGAGCGCCCGGGCCGGCGGTGTAGTACGCGACCTGGCCGCCGATCACGCCTGCGATGAGCAGGCCTCCGGCGACACCGGCGACGACGTTGTCGCGCGCGCGTCGCGCCCGCCGCTGCTCGTGGTGCGCCGCGCGGGCCTGATAGAGCCGCGCCCGCTCGCGCTCCTCGCGCGCTGCGCGCCTCCTGCCCTGCGACTTGCCGCTCGCCGCCACGCGCCCTCCCTCGACCGATGTGCCCTCTGGATCCTGGATGACTTTACGCATCCGCGTGCCCGTGATCCAAACCGGGTTTGCGGCCGATGTCGCGCCCCGCGGCTAGCCTGAGACGGTGACGACTCCGACCGCGCTCTTCGCCGCGCACACGAGCGGGCAGACTCCGCTCGCGGTGCGGATGC
The DNA here is from genome assembly GCA_047606835.1 of Microbacterium sp. GTDB lineage: Bacteria > Actinomycetota > Actinomycetes > Actinomycetales > Microbacteriaceae > Microbacterium. Next base: position 1,255 of record JASGDZ010000330.1, read on the forward strand.
GGCCGACGAGCCTCGACGAGGTCGCAGGTCAGCGCCACCTCCTCACGCCCGGCTCGCCGCTCGTGCAGCTGGCGCGGGCGGACCCCGACGGCCAGCGCGCCGTGTCGGTCATCCTGTGGGGGCCGCCGGGAACGGGCAAGACGACCCTCGCGCAGGCCATCGCGCGCTCGTCCGGCCGGCGCTTCGTCGAGCTGTCCGCCGTCACGGCGGGCGTGCGCGACGTGCGCGAGGTGATGCAGGACGCACTGACCCAACGCGACCTGTACGGCCACTCGACCATCCTCTTCCTCGACGAGATCCACCGCTTCACGAAGGCGCAGCAGGACGCCCTGCTGCCCGGTGTGGAGAACGGGTGGGTCGTGCTGATCGCCGCGACGACCGAGAACCCGTCGTTCTCGGTGATCTCGCCGCTGCTCTCGCGATCGCTGCTGCTCACGCTGCAGCCCCTCTCCGACGACGACCTGGCCCTGCTCGTCGACCGGGCGGTGGCGGATCCGAGGGGGCTCGCGGGCGAGGTCGTGCTCTCCGACGACGCCCGCGCGGCCCTCGTGCGCCTCGCGTCGGGCGACGCGCGCAGGGCGCTCACGGCGCTGGAGGCGGCGGCATCCCTCGCCGCGGGCGGCGAGGGTGAGACGCCGACGGTCACCGCCGAGCACGTCGCGCAGGCCGTCGACCGCGCACTGCTGCGCTACGACCGCCAGGGCGACGAGCACTACGACGTCATCAGCGCGTTCATCAAGTCGATCCGCGGGTCGGACGCGGATGCCGCCATCCACTACCTCGCGCGCATGATCGAGGCGGGGGAGGACCCACGGTTCATCGCGCGGCGGCTCGTGATCTCCGCGGCGGAGGACATCGGGCTCGCCGATCCGCAGGCGCTGCGGATCGCGGTGGCGGCCGCCGACGCGGTGGCGTTCATCGGGATGCCGGAGGGCCGCATCCCGCTCGCCGAGGCGACCGCCTATCTCGCGACGGCGGCGAAGTCGAACGCCGCCTACCTCGCGATCGACAAAGCCATCGCCGACGTGCGGGCCGGCGGGTTCGGCCGCGTTCCGGTGCACCTGCGCGACGCGCACTATCCCGGCGCGAAGCGGCTCGGCCACGGCAAGGGCTACCGCTATCCGCACGACAGCGAGATCGGCGTCGTGGCGCAGCAGTACCTTCCCGACGAGCTTCGTGGCAGGCGCTACTACGAGCCGAAGGCGCTCGGGGCCGAACGCGAGGTGCAGGCGCGGTTGGAGAAGATCCGTCGCATCCTCGACGGCACGTGATGCCGCGAGGCTGCCGCACGACTACGCTGAGCGCACGACACAAAGGGGTGGGCAATGGGCATCGAGGCCACGGAGCGGGAGCGGATGATCGCGGGCCGCACGTATCGCTCGACCGATCCGGAGCTGAGCGCGGCGCGCGCGGCGACCAAACGCGCGCTGCACGAGTACAACAACACGCATCCCGACGACGAGGAACGGCGGATGGAGATCCTGCGCGGACTGCTCGGCTCGGTCGGGCAGGTGTGGATCGAGCCGCCGTTTCGCTGCGACTACGGGGCCCAGATCTCGATGGGCGAGTTCGTCTTCGCCAACTACGACCTCACGATCCTCGACTGCGCACCCGTCACGATCGGCGACATGGTGCTGTTCGGCCCGCGCGTCACGATCGCGACGGCGAGCCACCCCGTCGACTTCCAGCAGCGCACGGTCGACATGTTCGAGTACGCGCTGCCGGTCACGATCGGGGAGGGCGCGTGGCTGGGCGCGCACGTCATCGTCGGCCCCGGCGTGACGATCGGCGCACGCGCGGTGATCGGCGCGGGAAGCGTGGTCACGCGCGACATCCCGCCCGACGTCGTGGCGGTCGGAAACCCCTGCCGCGTGGTGCGCGACATCACGGATGCCGACCGCCAGGCCTACCTCGACGCGCACGGCGCCGCCGGCGCCTGAGGCGACCCGCCCGCGCGCGCATCACCGCGCTTGCGGCGCGTGCTTTGCCGCGCTTGCGGCGCACGCTTTGCCGCGCCCGCGTTCAAAGACGAGGAGATGGACACAACAGAGGACGGATGCCGGGGCATCCCTCCTCGTCAGTGTCCATCTCCTCGGTTGTGGACCGGACCGTCCATCTCCTCGGTTGTGAACCGCACCGCTGTGGGCGCGACGCGCGCGGCGTGTGTCATCCGTCGATCACCTGCTGAGAAACCACGCGCCACCGATAGACGGCATCGTCCCGCTCGAGCTCGAGCAGTGACAGCCGCGCAGCGGCGACCGCGATCGGCTCGCGCGTGCGGGCGTCGACCGCGGCCGCCAGCCGGGCGAGATCGACCTCCCCGCTGAAGTAGGCGAGCGAGACATGGGGGCGGAACGGGGCATCGTCGGGGTCGATCGCTCGAACACCCGGTCGATCAGCGCGAACACAGCCCCGTCATCGAGATCGCGCACGTTGCCCACCCCGGTCATGGAGAGGTGCAGCCCTTCCTGTGGCACGACGTCGACCGCCGGGATGCCGCGGATCGCGCGCGAGATCTGGCGCCGCGCCCGCGTGCAACGCGTCCCGAAGGTGAGATGGAAGGTGAGATACCGCGTTCCCGGAGCCCAGCCGGGACGCCACCACCGATGGTTGCACGTTCGGTCGACGTCCCCGCGCCGGAGCTCCATGGACGGCGAGCCGGGCAACCGGTGGCGCTCTGATAGACTTGACCGGCTCGAAACCGGTTTTCGGGCATCCCCCTTCTCTGATCCAGACCTCCCGGCGTGCCCCGGCGTGCAGTCCGGCGAGGGCGAGAAGCGGGGGATACGTCCGCGAGCCGTGACAGTCACGGCCGCGTGAAGGAAGGAACGCTTCGTGGCAACGAAGTCTCAGGACCGCCGCAAGGTCCGTCTCAGCCGCGCGCTCGGCGTCGCGCTGACCCCGAAGGCCGCCCGCTACCTCGAGAAGCGTCCGTACGCTCCGGGCGAGCACGGCCGCACCAAGCGCAAGGCCGACAGCGACTACGCCGTCCGCCTGCGCGAGAAGCAGCGTCTGCGCGAGCAGTACGGCATCCGCGAGAAGCAGCTGCGCATCCAGTTCGAG
>JASGDZ010000331.1:0-6803 GCA_047606835.1 Microbacterium sp.
CACGGCAGCGCCGCACACGGCTACATCAACGACAAGGACGCCTTCCTCAAGCGGCTCAGCCGCATCGAGGGTCAGGTGCGCGGCATCAGCCGCATGGTCGAAGAGGAGCGCTACTGCATCGACATCCTCACGCAGGTGTCGGCCGCCACCAAGGCGCTGGAGACGGTCGCGCTGGGCCTGCTCGACGACCACCTCGCCCACTGCGTGCTCGACGCCGCCAGCACCGGCGGCCCCGTCGCGCACGAGAAGATCGCCGAGGCGTCAGCGGCCATCGCCCGCCTCGTGCGCGCCTGACCCGACCACTGCCAGGAGGCGCCGACCGATGACCGCGCACGTCGTGATCCTGGGCGCCGGCGCCGCCGGCACCGCCGCGGCGCGGGTGCTCTCCGCCGCCGATGACATCGACGTCACGCTCGTCGGCCGCACCGCCGAGACCCCCTACAACCGCACGCTCGTCAACAAGGGCGTCGCGGTGGGCCTGCTGCAGCCCGAGCAGGCCGCCCTCCCCGGCGTCGTCGCGCGCGCCGACACGGCCGAGCGCATCGACCCGGCCGCACGCTCGGTCGCGCTCGCCTCCGGCGCGACCCTCCCCTACGACGCGCTGGTGATCGCGACCGGCAGCACCGCGCGCGGCGTCGACGAGTCCGTCGACGGCTCCGCCTCGGCTGTCGCCGCCGGTCGCCTGACGAGCCTGCACTCCCTCGACGACGCCGTGCGCGTGCGCGACCTGCTGGCCGGCGCGCCGGCGCGCGTGGCGGTCTTCGGCGCCGGACTCGTGGCCGCCGAGACGGCATCCCTGCTCCACGAGCGCGGACACCGCGTCACGATGATCGCGCGGTCCGAAGCCCCCGGGGCGTCCGCGTTCGGCGTCGAGGTCGCCGCGCGCGTCGCGGACCGCCACCGGGAGGCGATCGCGGTTCGGTTCGGGCGCGTTGCGACCTCGTTCGCGCTCGAGGGCGATGCGCTCGTCATCGCGCTCGACGATGGGACGACGCTGCGCGCCGACCTCGCGATCGTGGCCCACGGCACGGAGCCGGCCGCGCCTGCCCCGTTCCGAGACGGCGTCGCCGTCGACGCGCGGCTGCGCGCCGGCATCCCCTCCGTCTACGCGGCCGGCGGGGTCGCGGTGCACGACGACGGGTCCGCACCGTGGCGGATCGACCACTGGGCGGATGCCGCCGCGCAGGGCGAGCACGCCGCCCGCACGCTGCTGCACGACCTCGGCGTCGGCGCGGATCCCGGCCGCTACCTGCCGCGCAGCCTCCACACCGTCACCGTGCACGGCGTCGTCGTGGCCGCGGCGGGGCGCGCGCAGGGCGCCGGCTCGGTCGTCTCGACGGATCCGCTCGTCGTGCTGCACGACGTCGGTGGCGTCGCGCACGGCGTCGCCGGCGTGGATGCCGTGGCCGAGGTGTTCGCGTGGACGAACCGGCTGCACGAGCCGCTCGGCGGACCGGTGCGATGACCGACCCGCACGCGGGGCACGAGGCCTACGCTGGGCACGAGGCCCACGCGGGGCACACGGGGCACGAGGCTCACGAGGCCCCCGCCGGGCACGAGGCTCATGGCGGCCACGGCGATCACGTCGGACGGTTCCGGCGGCTGTTCTGGGTGAACCTCCTCATCGCGATCCCGGTGGTGGCGTGCTCCCCGATGTTCGCGATGCTGTTCGGCTACGACGTGCCCGCGTGGGCGCAGTACGTCTCCCCCGTGCTCGGCACGGCGATGTACGTGTGGGGCGGCTGGCCGTTCCTCGCCGGAGCCGTGGGCGAGCTCCGCGCGCGCCGGCCTGGGATGATGCTGCTCATCGCGCTCGCGATCACGGTCGCGTTCTTCGCGTCGTGGGGTGCGACGCTGGGCGTCCTGCACCACGAGCTGGAGTTCTGGTGGGAGCTGGCGCTGCTGATCGTCATCATGCTGCTCGGCCACTGGATCGAGCTGCGCTCGCTCGCGCAGACCACGTCGGCCCTCGACTCCCTCGCCGCGCTCCTGCCCGACGAGGCCGAGCGCGTGGAGGGCGACCGGATCGTCGCGGTCGCCCCTTCCGAGCTGCGCGTCGGCGACGTCGTCGTCGTCCGCCCCGGCGGCAGCGTTCCCGCCGACGGCAGGATCGTCGACGGCCGCGCCGACATGGACGAGGCGATGATCACGGGCGAGTCGCGACCGGTCGCCCGCGGCGTCGGCGACGGGGTGACCGCCGGCACGGTGGCCACCGACTCCGGGCTGCGCGTGGAGATCACGGCCGCCGGCGACGACACGACGCTCGCCGGCATCCGACGACTCGTGGCCGAGGCGCAGAGCTCGTCGTCGCGGGCGCAGCGGATCGCCGACCGCGCGGCCGCGCTGCTGTTCTGGTTCGCGCTCGTCGCCGCGGCGATCACCGCCGTCGTGTGGACGCTCGTCGGCGACCCCGACTCGGCGGTCGTGCGCAGCATCACGGTGCTCGTGATCGCCTGCCCGCACGCCCTGGGCCTGGCGATCCCCCTCGTCGTCTCGATCGCGACCGAGCGCGCCGCGCGCGGCGGCGTGCTGGTGAAGGACCGGCTCGCGCTGGAGAGCATGCGCGCCGTGGACGCCGTGCTGTTCGACAAGACCGGCACCCTCACCAGGGGCGAGCCGACCGTCACGGCCGTCGAGCCGGTCGAGGGCCGGCACGCCGACGACGTGCTGGCAGCCGCCGCGGCAGCCGAGGCCGACAGCGAGCACCCGCTGGCGAAGGCCATCGTCCGCGCGGCGCACGAGCGAGGGCTCGCCCCCGCGCGGGCGACGGGCTTCTCGTCCTCCCCCGCCGTCGGCGTCACCGCCACCGTCGACGGGCACGTCGTCCGCGTCGGGGGTCCGCGTCTGCTGGACGAGGTCGGCGCGGGCGAGGTCGGCATCGCCGGGCGGTGGCGCGACGAGGGGGCGATCATCCTGCACGTCGTCGCCGACGGGCGTGTGATCGGGGGCCTGAGGCTCGCCGACGAGATCCGGCCCGAGTCGCGCGAGGCCGTCGACGCGCTGCACCGCCTCGGCATCGAGGTGGTCATGATCACCGGGGATGCCGAGGCCGTCGCCGTGGCGGTGGGCCGCGAGCTCGGAATCGACCGCGTGTTCGCCGGCGTGCGGCCGGAGGACAAGTCGGCCACCGTCGCCGAGTTGCAGCGCGACGGCAAGAAGGTGGCGATGGTGGGCGACGGCGTGAACGACGCCCCCGCGCTCGCCCAGGCGGACGTGGGCATCGCGATCGGCGCGGGCACGGATGTCGCGATCGCGTCGGCGGGCGTGATCCTCGCGAGCTCCGACCCCCGGTCGGTGCTGTCGGTGATCGAGCTGTCGCGCGCGGCCTACCGCAAGATGACGCAGAACCTGTGGTGGGCAGCCGGCTACAACCTCGTCTCGGTGCCGCTCGCGGCCGGCGTGCTCGCCCCCGTCGGATTCGTGCTGCCGATGTCGGTCGGCGCGATCCTGATGTCGCTGTCGACGGTCGTCGTGGCCCTGAACGCCCAGCTGCTGCGCGGCATCGATCTGCGCCCCCGGGCGAGCGCGCAGGCCGTCCTGAGCCGGTAGCGCGACGGCTCGGCGCGTCGCCGCGCCGGTTGTCCCGAACACGAGTGAGTCATACCCCAGGGGGGTATACTGAGGCGAGCGATGGAAGGCGGTGATCGGATGACGGGAATCGGATTCCCGGTGCGACGCTCGGCACTTCGCGCGCTGCTTTCGACCGCGGTCGCCCTGCTGGTGATCTCCGGCGTGCTGGGCATGCACGCGCACGCCTCGCCCGCGAGCGCGGTCGCGCGACCGGCGGCCGGGATGCAGGCCGAGCCCGGCGCACTGCACTCCGCCCACGCGGCGTCGACGGCGACGTCCGCTGCACACGCCTCGCCCCAGGACACCGCACCCGCACCGATCCCCGGTCACGCCTGCCCTGCGTGCGCCGACGACACCCCGACGCACACGCCGGCGTGCGGCATGGCCGCATCCGCACCCCTCACGCTCACCGCCGCGGCGATCCCCGCACAGGCCGTCCTCATGCGGTCGCTCCCCGTCGATCGCACGATCCGGGCGGTGCGCGCGGTGGGCGAGTCGCCACCCTCGCTGCAGGAGCTCTCGATCAGCCGGACGTGAGCCGGGCGCAGCCGGCGTCGTCGCCGGCACGCTGCGCGCGCCTCGCGCGCTCACCCACCGACACCGAACGAAAGAGAGAACGACATGTCCATCCACCCCACGTCCCCGACCCGTCGCCGCGCGCTGACGCTCGCCGCCGCCGCGGGTGCCGCCATCCTGCTGCTCACCGGCTGCACCGCGACGGACCCAGAAGCGGCACCGTCGTCGTCGCAGACCTCGGCCGTCGCCGAGCCGAACGCCGCCGACGAGATGTTCGTGGCGATGATGATCCCGCACCACCAGCAGGCCGTCGAGATGAGCGAGCTCGTGCTGGCCAACGACGACGTCGACCCCGCCGTCGCCGACCTCGCCCAGCGCATCAAGGACGCGCAGGGGCCCGAGATCGAGCTCATGGAGAGCTGGCTCGTCGCGTGGGACTCGGCGATGGCGGGCCACGACATGAGCGACATGGGTCACGCAGACATGGACGGCATGCTGTCCGACGAGGAGCTGGCCGCCCTCGAAGAGGCCGACGGCCCCACGGCGTCGCGACTGTTCCTCGAGGGCATGATCGAGCACCACGAGGGTGCCGTCGACATGGCCGAGGACGAGCTCGACGACGGACAGCACCCCGACGTGCTCGCACTCGCCCAGCAGATCATCGACGCCCAGCAGGCGGAGATCGCCGAGATGACGCAGCTGCTCGGCGAGAGCTGAGCGCCGAGCCTCACGGCCCGGGGCACGCATGTCTCCCGGGCCGCGCCCGATTGTCGGTCGTTGGGCCAGGACGCGTGTCGCTCGTTGAGCGAGCCGCGTGTCGGTCGTTGAGCGAGCCGCGTGTCGGTCGTTGAGCGAGCCGCAGGCGAGACGAAACGCCACGAATCGCCCAGAAGCCGCGTTTCGTCTCGCTCCGCCTTCGGCGGCGCTCGCTCAACGGCCGGGAAAGTCGCGCGCGAGGAAGGCCGCGCCCAATTGTTGACAATCAACAATCCTGATACGCTGATCGCACACCCATCGACCGCCCGGAGGGCCTTCATGGCGCACTTGAGCCCGCTCCTCGTCCAGGCCACCCCGATCGTCGTCGAGCATGCCCGCGGCGCCTGGATCACGGCGACCGACGGCGTCGACTACCTCGACTTCACCACCGGCATCGGGGTGACCAGCACCGGGCACTGCCACCCTCGCGTCGTGGCCGCGGCGCGGGAGCAGGTCGGCAAGATCATCCACGCCCAGTACACGACGGTGATGCACAAGCCGCTGCTGGAGCTGACCGAGCGGCTCGGCGACGTGCTGCCGACGGGGCTCGACAGCGTCTTCTACGCCAACTCCGGCTCGGAGGCGGTCGAGGCCTCGCTGCGGCTCGCACGCATGGCGACCGGGCGGCCCAACCTCATCGCCTTCCAGGGCGGCTTCCACGGTCGCACGGTGGCTGCCGCGTCGCTCACGACGGCGGGCACGAAGTTCCGGTCGGGCTTCGCGCCGCTCATGGCGGGCGTGCACATCGCCCCCTTCCCCGCCGCGTTCCGCTACGGGTGGGACGAGGACACCGCGGTGGACTTCGCGCTGCGCGAGCTCGACTTCCTGCTGCAGACCACGAGCAGCCCCGCCGACACGGCGGCGTTCATCATCGAGCCGGCCCTCGGCGACGGCGGCTACGTGCCCACGCCGCCGCGGTTCCTCGAGGGGCTGCGCGAACGCGCCGACCGCCACGGCATCCTGCTCATCGTCGACGAGGTGCAGACCGGCGTCGGCCGCACCGGCCGCTTCTGGGGGCATGAGCACTCCTCGATCACCCCCGACATCCTGATCACCGCGAAGGGGATCGCGAGCGGCTTCCCGATCAGCGCGATCGCCGCCTCCGACGCCCTCATGTCCCGCGGCTGGCCGGGCTCGCAGGGCGGAACGTACGGCGGCAACGCCGTCGCCGCCGCCGCCGCCGTGGCGACCCTCGACGTCGTGCGCGACGAAGGCCTGGTCGCGAACTCCGACGCCATGGGGTCGCTGCTGCACTCCGGCCTGCAGGAGCTGCAACAGCGCTTCCCGAGCATCGGAGACGCCCGCGGGCTGGGCCTCATGCGCGCCGTCGAGTTCGTCGACGCCGACGGCGAGGCGGCTCCCGAGCTGGCGAGCGCCGTGCAGGCCGCGGCGGTGCGCCATCGCCTCCTCACGCTCACGTGCGGCACGCGCGGCAACGTCGTGCGGCTCATCCCACCTCTCGTCGTGAACCCCGACGAGATCGCGTTCGGCCTGGCGGCGTTCGGCGCCGCCCTCGACGAGGTGCTCGGGTAGCCGAGGTTCGGTAAACGCACCTACCTCTCGATGAGAGTTAGGAAGGCGGTGGCTGAGATGGGCCACGAGAAGCAGGAACGAACCGTAGGCAACGAGCCGGACGAGCGGGCGACGGCGCAGGGGTCGCCGTTGTTGTGGGCGGTGGTGTATGTGCCGATCAGTGATGATCCGGAGGGCACCGAGTGCGGCGTTGACCGGCAGGAGGCTGATTGCCGCGCGTATGCGGCAGCGCACGGGTGGGAAGTCGTCGCGGTGTACCGGGAGAACGATACGTCGGCGTTCAAGCAGCGCACGATCACGCTGCCAACGGGTGAGCGGGTACGGCGTGTGGTGCGCCCGGAGTTCCGCGGGATGCTGAAGTACCTCAGCGAGCAGCGGGCCGGGGTGATGATCGCCTACGACCTGGATCGGGCGGTGCGCGACCCGAG
>JASGDZ010000332.1:0-4699 GCA_047606835.1 Microbacterium sp.
AGGTCGACGACATCGTGCTCGCTGAGAGTCGTCAGCGCCATCTCGACCATCCCCACCGCGCCTTCGACGACGCGTGCGCGGGCGGCGACGACGGCGATCGCGAGCAGCACCACGATGACGAGCGCGCGGACGAACACGTTCGCGGCCCTCGCGGGCCGCTCGGAGATCTCGGCGCCGGCGGTCGGAGCGACCACCTCAGCAGGGGGTGCGGCGAGCGCGCTCATGGCGCGACCCCGCAACCCCCTGCACCCTGAACGACGCGCACTGTCCTCCTGCACAGCCCGACGGCTGCGGCGGTTCTCCCCCGTTCCGTGCATTCCGTGCCGAGGCCGCGGCCGACCGGTGGCAACCTGTGCATCACGGGACGACAATGGAAGGGTGAACGTGATGAACGAGCCTCAGGTGTGGGTGCTGATCGGCGTGTTCACGACCATAATGCTAGGCGGCATGACTCTGATGACGTCGCTCATCAACCGGGCCACGGCCGCCGCGATCGGCGGCCTGCGCGCCGAGATGAACGCACGCTTCGACGCCGTGAACGCACGCTTCGACGCCGTCAACGACAAGATCGACCACGTTGATCGAGACGTCACGTTCCTCATGCGCCGCGCGTGGGACGAACCCACCGCCGACTGATTCAGCCGTCGGCCTCCTCGGCGCGCTCGGCGACGGAGATCGCCGCGGTGTCGGGCACGTACCCGTCGACGTGCCGCTCGTCGGGCCCGTTGTAGGCAGACAGCGGACGGATGAGCGCGTTCGCGGCCAGCTGCTCCATGACGTGCGCCGTCCACCCCGTCACGCGCGCCGCGACGAACAGCGGCGTGAACGTGAGCGTGTCGAACCCGATGAGGTTGTACGCGGGGCCGGAGGGGTAGTCGAGGTTCGGGTAGATGCCCTTGCGCGCCACGAACTCGGTCTCCAGCGCATCGTAGAGCGCCGCGACATCCGGCCTGCCGTAGTGCGCGACGAGGGTGTCGAGCGCCGCCTTCATCGTGGGCACGCGCGAGTCGCCGCGCTTGTACACGCGGTGCCCGAAGCCCATGATCTTGCGCTTTTCGGCGAGCGCGGCGTCGAGCCACGGCTTCACGTTCGAGGCCTCGCCGATCTCGTCGAAGATGTGCAGCACCGCCTCGTTCGCGCCGCCGTGCAGCGGACCCTTGAGCGCGCCGATCGCGGCGACGACGGCCGAGTAGAGGTCGCTGAGCGTCGACGTGACGACCCGGGCCGTGAACGTCGAGGCGTTGAACGAGTGCTCGGCGTACAGGATCATCGAGCGGTTGAACGCGTCCACGACGACGGGAGGGGCCTCCTCCCCGAACGTCATCCAGAGGAAGTTCGCGGCGTAGTCGAGGTCGTCGCGCGGCGGCACGACATCCAGCCCGCGCCTGCGGCGCTGGCCGTACGCGACGATCGCGGGCAGGGCGGCGAAGAGCCGGATGCTGCGGGCCCGGTTGTCCTCGGGGCTGCCGCTCGCCTCGAGCACCGAGGAGCTGCCGGCGAGGTCGCGCGCGCCGATGAGGCTCACCGCGGTGCGCACCTCGTCCATCGGGTGCGCGCCCTGCGGCACGAGGTCGATGACGGCCTTGACGTCCGCGTCGAGAGCACGGTGGCGGCGCTCCTCGGCGCGCAGCGCCGCGAGCTCGGCGCCGGTGGGCAGCTCGCCGTGCCACAGCAGGTACGCCACCGCCTCGAACGGCTGGGTCGCCGCGAGCTCCTGCACGGGGTAGCCGCGATACAGCAGCGAGTTGGTCTCGGGGTTGACCTTGCTGATCGCCGTGTGGTCGACGACGACTCCGGCGAGGCCCTTCTTGATGTCGGATTCGGTCATGGCGCCTCCTAGCGCTCGATGCGGAAGTCGAAGATGTTCGTGTCGAATCGGTTGTACTGCTCGTAGTCGATCAGATCGTAGAGGTCTGCGCGATGCTGCATCTCGCCGAGTCTCGACGTGAGGTGCCCCTCGCCCGTGAGCGTGTCCAGCGCGCGGCCCGCCGCGCCCATCGCGATGCGCAGCAGCGAGACCGGCCAGATGACGATGTTCACCCCGACGTCGCGCAGCTGGTCGACCGAGAAGAGGTCGGACTTGCCGAACTCGGTCATGTTCGCGAGGATCGGCACGTCGACGGCGGCGCGCACGGCCGCGAACTCGTCGAGCGTGCGCATCGCCTCGGGGAAGATCGCGTCGGCCCCGGCGTCGACGAGCGCCTTGGCGCGGTCGAGCGCGGCATCCAGCCCGTCCCGCCCCTCATGCATGGCTCGGATGTCGGTGCGCGCCATGATCAGGAAGTCGGCGTCGCGGCGGGCGTCGACCGCGGCCCGGATGCGCTTGACCGCGGTGTCGGCGTCGACGACGGTCTTGCCGTCGAGGTGGCCGCAGCGCTTCGGGTTGATCTGGTCCTCGATGTGGGTGCCGGCAAGGCCCGCGTCCTCCAGGGTCTGGATCGTGCGCGCGACGTTCATCGGCTCGCCGAAGCCGGTGTCGGCGTCGATGATGGCGGGAAGCTCCGTCATCCGCGCGATCTGCTGGCCCCGGCCGGCCACCTCGGTGAGCGTCGTGAGCCCGATGTCGGGAAGGCCGAGGTCGGCCGACAGCACGGCGCCCGAGATGTAGACGCCCTCGAAGCCCGCCCGCTCGATGAGTCGCGCCGACAGCGGGTTGAACGCGCCGGGGAACCGCAGCAGCTCGCCGCTGGCGAGCCGCTCGCGCAGGATCCGCCGCTTCTCGTGCGCGGGTGTCTGCGCGTACAGCATCAGAACAGCCCCTTCGGGGCGGGGGCGCCGGCGAGCACGCCCGCCTTCGCGACGATGCTCAGCTGCGCCACCTCGGCGGGGGTGAGCTCGGGAAGGCGCTGCGCGAGCTCGAGGAACCGCTCGATCTCCTCGGGCGCGAGCACGGGCTCGGCCAGCATCCGGAACTTCGCGACGTAGTCGGCGCGCGCGAACGGCCGCGCCCCGAGCGGGTGCGCGTCGGCGACGGCGATCTCCTCGACGATGGTCTCGCCGCTCGCGAGCCGGATCTCGGCGCGGCCGCCGAACGCCTTCTCGGCGGGGTCCTCGGAGTGGTAGCGCCGGGTCCATTCGGCATCCTCCGCGGTCGTGATCCTGTGCCACAGCGCGACGGTGTCGGGGCGGGCGGCCCGCGCAGGCAGATAGGAGTCCACGTGGTGCCACGCGCCGTCCTGCAGGGCCACGGCGAAGATGTACGGGATCGAGTGGTCGAGCGTCTCGCGCGACGCCGTCGGGTCGTACTTCTGCGGGTCGTTCGACCCCGAGCCGATCACGTAGTGCGTGTGGTGGCTCGTGTGCAGCACGATCGCCTCGATGTTCGCGGGGTCCCTCAGCTCGGGGCGCTCGTTGCCGAGGCGGCGGGCGAGGTCGATCCACGCCTGCGCCTGGTATTCGGCGGAGTGCTCCTTCGTGTAGGAGTCGAGGATCGCGCGCTTGGGCTCGCCGGGAGCGGGCAGCGGCACGTCGTAGGAGGCATCCGGGCCGTCGAGCAGCCACGCGATCACGCCGTCCTCGCCCTCGTAGATGGGCGACGGGCTGGTCTCGCCGCGCATCGCGCGGTCGACCGCCTCGACCGCCATCTTCCCCGCGAACGCCGGGGCGTGCGCCTTCCACGTGGAGATCTCGCCCTTGCGGCTCTGCCGCGTCGCGGTGGTGGTGTGCAGCGCTTGGCCGACGGCCTGGTAGACGGTCTCGGCGGGAAGGCCGAGAAGGGTGCCGATGCCGGCGGCGGCCGACGGGCCGAGATGCGCGACGTGGTCGATCTTGTGCTTGTGCAGGCTGATGGCGCGCACGAGGTCGATCTGGGTCTCATAGCCCGTCGCGAGCCCGCGCACGAGCGCGCGGCCGTCGGCGCCCACGTGCTGGGCCACCGCGACGATCGGGGGGATGTTGTCGCCGGGGTGGGAGTACTCCGCCGCGAGGAACGTGTCGTGGTAGTCGAGCTCGCGCACCGCGACGCCGTTGGCCCACGCCGCCCACTCGGGGCTCGTGCGCCGCTCCAGCGCGCAGCCGAAGATCGTGGCGCCGAGCCCGCTGATCGACACCGGGTGGTCGAGCGCCTGCTGCCGCGCGGCGCTCACGGGAGCGCGGGTGAGGGATGCCGCGGCGACCGCCGCGTTGTCGATCACGCGGTTGACGATCATGTCGACGACGGCCGGCTCGACCTCGACGGGGTCGGCGGCGACCTCGGCGATGCGCCACGCGAGCTGCCCCTCGCGGGCGAGGTCCTCCTCGCTGCGGTGGACGCGGACGTGATGGATGACGGTCATGCTGCTCCCTGATGATGATGGTGTTGCTCGAGTGACGCGAGAACGCCCTCCAGCGCGTTGTGCAGGTGGACGTGCGTGGCGTGCGCGGCGAGGTCGACGTCGCCGGCCGCGATGGCCGAGGCGATGAGCCGGTGCTCGGACACGGATGCCGCGAGCCGCTGCGGGTGGTCGCGCGCGAGGCGCCGCACGCGCACCAGGTGGGTGCGCACGGTGCGCAGCGCCGCGGTGAGGTAGTCGTTGGAGACGGATGCGTCGAGCTCCGCGTCGAACCGGGCGATCAGCGCGTAGTACGCGTCGGCGTCGGCGTCGGGATGCGTCCGCGCGAACGCGTCGGCGAGCGCGGCGAACGCCTCCGCCGCGCTCGGGTCGCCTGCCGCACGCCCGGCGGCGAGCCGCGCCGCGGTCTCCTCGAGGGCGCGGCGCAC
>JASGDZ010000333.1:0-3114 GCA_047606835.1 Microbacterium sp.
CGAAGCTCGCCGGCGTCGCGGCCGCGGCGGATCGCCTCGGCGCACGCCTGCGCGAGTAGACGTCGCGCCCCCGCCCTCTCTCGCCCCTCTCCCTCTCCCTTCTCGCCGAGTCCAGCAATCCCCGGCCGAGTCCATCCTTCGGGGGTGGCGCAGTGGATGGACTCGCGCGCCGATGGATGGACTCGGCGGGGATGTCGCGGGCCCGATCGGTGCCGAGGACGGGTCGTGCCCGCGCGCACGACTCTGTGCACAGCGCGCACGATCGCGGTCCCGGAGTTCGCTGCACGCCACGATGAACACGGATCACGACCCCGGCCGGCGGTCGCGACCAAGGCACGGACATCGAGGAGGCATTGATGGAGGGTTTCGATCATGAGCGTCGCGGTCTGTCCCGGCGGGGTCTGCTGACGGGGGCGGCGGTCGCTGCCGCGGCCTCGGCGGTGCTCGTCGCGGAGCCGGCGGCGGCGACCGGCAGCGGTCTCGAGGGCGTGGTGGGCGGCGTCACCCGACCCAAGAACCTTCGCCGGATCGTGGACTGGTCGGCCGCCGAGCTGTCGGTGGCGATCAAGCGACGGGTGGTGACGTGTGTCGAGGTCATGACCGCGTATCTCGATCAGATCGACGAGTTCAACCCCGCCGTGAACGCGATCGTCGCGCTGCGTCCGAGGTCCGAGCTGCTCGCCGAGGCCCGCGAGAAGGACGCGCTGCTCAAGCGCGGCAGCTACCAGGGGTGGATGCACGGCTTCCCGCAGGCCGTGAAGGACCTCGCGAACGTCGAGGGACTCCCCACCAGTGCCGGCTTCTTCCGCGGCGCGTTCGCCGCGGCTCCCGCGACCGCCGACTCGATCTTCGTTGAGCGGGTCCGCGCCGCCGGTGCGATCTTCATCGGCAAGACCAACACGCCCGAGTTCGGACTCGGGTCGAACACCTACAACGAGGTCTACGGCACGACCTTCAACGCCTACGACCAGACGAAGTCGGCCGGCGGGTCCAGCGGAGGCGCGGCCGTCGCGCTCGCGCTGAAGATGCTCCCGGTCGCCGACGGCAGCGACTTCTTCGGATCGCTGCGCAACCCTCCCGGGTGGAACAACGTCTACGGGCTGCGGCCCTCCTTCGGCCGGGTCCCCAGCACCGGGCCGCGACCGTACGAGACGTTCGTCTCCCAGGGCGGCACCGAGGGTCCCCTCGCGCGCAACCCGCTGGATCTCGCTCTCATGCTCGAGACGATGTCGGGATACGACCCGCGTCAGCCGCTGTCGATCGACTCCGACCTCGGCGATGTGCGCGATCTGTCCGCGAACCTGCGCGGCAAGAAGGTCGCCTGGCTGGGCGACCTGGGGGGCTACTTCCCGATGGACCCCGAAGTGCTGACCGTGACCACGGCTGCGCTGAGCACCTTCCGATCCCTCGGGATGTCGGTCACCACCCTCGACGACCTTCCCTCGATCACCAGCACGGTCGGGGACGGCTTCGCAGGCAAGAGCGACCTGTGGCCGACCTGGCTGACGTTCCGCCACTGGATCGTCGGCAGCGGCCTTTCGGGACTCGCCGCTGGGACGCTCGGCCAGTACATGAAGCCGGAGGCGATCTACGAGGTCGAGGGTGTCACGGTCGGTGCGGACGGCAACGCGCCCATCTCCGGGCTCGACGCGTTCAACGGCTCGGTCACGCGCACGGCGATGTACCGCGCGTTCCGGGAGCAGATCTTCAACACCTACGACTACGTCGTGCTCCCGACCGCGCAGATCTTCCCGTTCACGGTCGCGGGATCCGATGCCATCAACTGGCCCTCGAGCATCAACGGCGTGGAGATGTCCTCGTACCACCGCTGGATGGAGGTCACCGCGATCGGAACGCTGCTCAACGCCCCGACGATCGCCATGCCCGCCGGGTTCAGCGCGTCGGGCCTTCCGATCGGGCTGCAGGCCATCGGTCGCAACCACGACGACATGGGGGTGCTGCGACTCGCGTACGCGTGGGACAAGAAGACCCGCTGGACGCAGCGTCAGCCGGCTCTGCTGGGCTGAGCCATCCCGGCCGCGGGCGCGCTCATAGCCGAGGAGATGGACGCTCACGAGGGGCGATAGTGCGGGATTCCTCCTCAGTTGTGTCCATCTCCTCCGTTGTGGACGCCGCGCGGCCGCCGCTGTGCACGCCGCGCGGCCGAAGCTGTGGACGCCGCGTCTCCGACGGATGCGGCGCGCATCGACGGATTTGCGGATGCCGCCGGGCGGCCGCTATCGTCGCGGCATGCCCTCGGCCGCCTTCCGCACCGTCCCCGCGGTGCTCGGCGCGCGCCGACGTCTGGGACAGCGCCGACTCTAGGCGACCCCGCTTCCGCCCAGGGAGGGCGTCGAGGCGGGTGTCGCCGCACGAGGCATCCCCGTCCCAGAAACTAAGGTGGAACCCATGACCTATTCGGTCGCCGTCTCGGGCGCGTCGGGCTACGCGGGCGGCGAGCTCCTCCGGCTGCTCGCGCAGCATCCGGATGTCGAGATCCGCACCGTGACCGCCCACTCCAACGCCGGTCAGCCCCTGATCCAGCATCAGCCGCATCTGCGCTCGCTCGCACACCTGACGCTGCAGGAGACGACCCCCGGCATCCTCGCGGGGCACGACATCGTGTTCCTCGCGCTGCCGCACGGTCAGTCCGGCCAGTACACAGAGGCCCTCGCCGACACGCCGCTCGTGATCGACGCGGGGGCCGACCACCGGCTCACGTCCGGCCAGGAGTGGGCGCGGTTCTACGGCGGCGACTTCCACGAGCCGTGGACGTACGGCGTCCCGGAGCTGCCGGTCGCGGGCGGCAAGCAACGGGAGCGGCTCGTCGACGCGACGCGCATCGCGGCGCCCGGCTGCAACGCGTCGACCGTCGCGCTGTCGCTGGCCCCCGGCGTCGCGGCGGGGGTCGTCGACCCCTCCGACATCGTCACCGTGCTCGCGGTCGGCCCTTCCGGCGCGGGCAAGAGCCTCAAGCCGCACCTCCTCGGCAGCGAGCTGCTCGGCACCGCGAACCCGTATGCCGTGGGCGGCACCCACCGGCACATCCCCGAGATCCGGCAGGCGCTGGTCGGCGCGGCATCGAGCCCTTCGGTCGTTGAGCGAGGGAGCGAA
>JASGDZ010000334.1:0-2679 GCA_047606835.1 Microbacterium sp.
AGCGCGACCCGGCCAGCGGGATCGATCCGGAACGCGTCGAGCGCGGCGATCAGCTTGTGCGCCGCGCGGCTGACGTAGTGGTCGGATGCCGCGACCTCCAGCACCGCGTCGTCGGCGACCGCTGTCGCCGCCTTCACGACCGGTCTTCCGTCGACCGTGACAAGCCCGTGCGCGATCAGCGTCTGCGCGTGCGTGCGAGACCGGACGAGCCCTCGCGCGGCGAGTGCGGCGTCGAGCCGCTGCGTCACCCCGCGCCGCCCGGACCGGCCTCGAGCCGCCGGGCCAGGTCGTCGTGGAGAGCGGCGTAGCCGGCCGCGCGCTGCGCCAGCGGCTGCTCCTCGATCACCTCGAGCGCGGAGAGGAGGCCCTCCGACGCCTCACCGGGCGCGCTCGGCTCGTCGCATTCGGTCATGGCCACCACGATACCGAGTCGGGCGCGTCCCGGATGGTTTGACCTGGATCGTAGACAGGAAGCAGCCGGGTACGTTCGCTCGGCCCGGACGTCACGGACGGTGGAACGGATCCGCGTAGAGCCGCTCTGGCACGCGCAGCACGAAGATCGCCATCCCACAGTCCCAGATCGCCCTGGCACCCGCACGGAGCAGGTCGATCTGGCTGCCGCCGTCGGCCAGGATGCGCACGTCGCCGCTCGCTTCGACGCGCACCGAGGCACCACCCACCGTCACAGCGCCGTCCTTCACGGTCGCCTCGGGGTACGGCTCGTGCAGCTCGCGCAGATCGGAGAGGATGAAGGTCGGGCGCGAGTCGGGCGGGGCCGCGAGCACGTGCTTGGGGCGGTCGATGCCGGTCAGCACGAGCGCGGACGCGATGCCGGCACGGTTCGCCCCCAGGATGTCGGTGTCGAGCCGGTCGCCGAGGAAGAGCGGATGCCGCGCGCCGAACCGCGCCACCGCCTCATCGAAGATCGGGGTCTGCGGCTTGCCCGCCACGGTCGCCAGTCGCCCGACCGCGGTGTGCACCGCGGAGACGAGCGTGCCGTTCCCCGGCGCGACTCCGCGCGCCTGCGGGATCGTCCAGTCCGTGTTCGTCGCGATCCACGGGATGCCGCCCTCGTCTTCGGGCTCCTTCAGCGCGAACGCGGCCTCGGCGAGCTGCTTCCAGCCGACCTCGGGCGCGAACCCCTGCACGACGGCGGTCGGTGCGTCGTCCGCGCTGCGTGTGACGACGAAGCCCGCCTTCTCGACCTCCACCACGAGACCGTCGCCGCCGACGACGAGCACCGTGGACCCGGGGGGCACCCGCTCCGCGAGCAGGCGCATCGCCGCCTGCGGGCTCGTCACGACGTCGTGCGGCGAGGCGTGCAGGCCGAGCCCGCTCAGATGAGCCGCGACGGAGGCATCCGTGCGCGACGCGTTGTTCGTGATGTAGCCGAGCCGGCGACCGGCGGCCGCACGATGGAGGCTTTCCACCGCGTGCGGCAACGCCCCGGGACCCGCGTAGACGACCCCGTCGAGGTCAGCGAGCAGCACGTCGACGCCGTCGAGCGGCGAGGGCGCGAAGCGCCTGCCGAACAGCGCCATCACGCCCCTTCCTCCGGGCGCTCCGCGTCGTCTTCCAGGATCTCCTCGACGACCACGATGTCGTCCGCGGCCGTCTCGAGGTCGAGCGCCTCCGCGGCCACCTCGGCGCGACGCCGCCACTGCGCGGCCTCGTCGAGGCGGCCGAGCTCTTCGAGCACGCCGGCGCGCGCCGCGAACAGCGCGGGACTCCAGTCGAAGGCGCGGTCGGGGTCGAGTTCGGGGATGTCCAGTTCGAGCAGCGCACGCTCGGCCTCGCCGAGGTCGAGCCGCGCACCGGAGAGCGCGATCGCGAGCTCGACGCGGACCGCTGTCGGCAGCGCCGCGCGATCGACGGCACGTCCGACCTCCAGCGCGCGGTCCGGTCGCCCGACTCCACGCTCGCTGTCGACCATCATCGCGATCTGGTCGTCGCGACCGGAGATCCGCCGGTAGGTGCGCAGCTCGCGCAGCGCGAGCGCGAAGTCGCCGAGCGCATAGGCGGTGATCGCGACCGTCTCCCGCACGACCGCTATCCGGCCCGCGCGCCGCGACGCCGCCAGCGCGTGACGGTGCGCGAGCGCCGGGTCGTCGTCGATGAGCGTCGCGGCCATCGCAAGATGACGCGCGACCTCGTCGGCGTTCTCCTTGCTCAGCGTCTTGAGCTCGTTGCGCGCCTGCGGGTTCAAGTCGCGCGCAGTGACCGCGTCGGGAAGCGGCGGGTCGTCATGCGTGCGCCGCTCGGCGCTCTGCGGCGGGCGGCTCGTGCGCGTGTCGCCGTCCCGCTTCGCGTACGGGGGCTTTCCGCCCGATGCCTTCGAGTAGGACCGGCCCGCACCATCGCGCTTCGGCTGCGGCTTCCCGTCCTCGCGCTTCGAGTACGGTCGCCTGTCGCCCGCCGGCGCGCCCTGCGAGGGGCGGTCGCCATCGCGCTTCGGACGAGATTGCCGGGGAGCAGAGCGCTCCCGCCCGTCATCAGCCATGTTCACGATCCTCCCGAATCGACTCCGTTAACGAGAAATGGCCACCCAGCACTGGGTGGCCATTTCACGAAAGAAGTCCGGCGGTGTCCTACTCTCCCACAGGGTCCCCCCTGCAGTACCATCGGCGCTGAGAGGCTTAGCTTCCGGGTTCGGAATGGGACCGGGCGTTTCCCTCTCGC
>JASGDZ010000335.1:0-13126 GCA_047606835.1 Microbacterium sp.
ATCGAGTGCCGCACCGCAGGCGCCCATCCGGTGATCGAGTGCCGCGCCGCAGGCGCGGTGTATCGAGATCCCGAGACCGTGTCACGTGAAACACCGACCCGGGTTTCGATACGCCGGCTCCGCCGGCTACTCAACCACCGGGGCCGGCTCCACCACCCGGCCACCGGACGCCGCGCCGCAGCCACACACCCGGTGATCGAGTGCCGCGCCGCAGGCGCGGTGTATCGAGATCCCGAGATCCCCGCGCGTTTTCTCAATCGTCGGACGAATCTCGCCGCGAGAAGTCCTTGCGACTCAACGCCGGCAGTGCCGACTCGTTCCCGACAATCAGAGCGATCCGCTTCGCGCGACTCCATCCCTGCACCTGCTTCTCCCGCGCGAACGCATCTGCGACCCGTTCGAACTCCTCGCTGTACACAAGCCGTAGCGGGCGGCGGTTCTTCGTGTATTCAGCTCCCTCGTCCATGTCGTGCAGCCATAGGCGCTGTTCGAGGTTTCGCGTGGATCCGACGTAGAAGGTGCCGTCGGCGCACTGAAGCATGTACATGTGAGGCATCCCGTCATGTTCCGCCCTCCGCAACCGATGCGGCGACCGCAAGCCCCGGAACGGTGGATGACGTCGAACAAGGAACACCTGTGGAGGAGCGTGCGCCGCGTGATTACGCGGGTTTCGATACGCCGGCTCCGCCGGCTACTCAACCACCGGGGTGCGGCTTGCGGGCGCGACCCAACCACCGGAGCGCGGATTGCGGGCGCGACCCAACCACCGGGCACCGGTACACCCGAAGCATCCACTCGGCGATCGAGTGCCGCGCCGCAGCCACACACCCGGCGAGCGCCTGCCGCACCGCACGCGCACACCCGGTGATCGAGTGCCGCGCCGCAGGCGCGGTGTATCGAGATCCCGAGATCCCGACACCGTTTCACGTGAAACACCGACCCGGGTTTCGATACGCCGGCTCCGCCGGCTACTCAACCACCGGGGTGCGGCCTACCGCCGGCTACTCAACCAGCGGGGTGCGGCCTACGCCGGCTGCTCAACCACCGGTGCGCGGCCCATCCCCGGGACCGCGGACGAGAGCGCGCACCACGCGCGTGGGCTCGGCGAACACGCCCTCGCCGAGCACCTCCACCCGCACGTCCGTCAGCCGGAAACGGCGGATCTGCTTCTGCGCGGACTCGATCTCCGCTACCGCACCGGCACCCTTCATCAGCACGAGCTCGCCCCCATCGCGCACGAGCGGCGCCGTCAAGGGGACCAGCGTACGCAGCGCACTGACGGCGCGAGCCGTCACGGCATCCAGCGTTCCCTTGCCGCCCCACTCCTCGGCCCGCGACCGCGCCACCGTCACGTTCGCCAGCCCCAGCTCGGTCACCTGCTCGCGCAACCAGGCGACGCGTCGTTCCATGGGCTCGATCAAGACGAATTCGACGTCTGGTCGGGCGATCGCCAGCACGACTCCGGGCAACCCCGCTCCCGAGCCCACATCGCCCACGCGGCCGGGGGCGAACAGTGGAGCCGTGATCGCGCTGTTGAGGATGTGCCGCGTCCACAGTCGCGGCACCTCGAGCGGACCGATCAGCCCCCGCTCCTCGCCCTGCTCCGCAAGCGACGCTGTGAAGCGGCGGGCGAGCTCGACTCGGTCGCCGAACAGCGACAGCGCCGCTGCCGGCTCCGCTTCGAGTCCCGTCGTCACGGTCGCACCCGCCACCGAGGTTTCACGTGAAACCTCAGCTTCGTCGGATCACCGTGTGGCGGTCCGCGCCATCGCCGTACGATTCGGACACGAATCCTCGCTCCGCCACGATGTCGTGCACCAGCTTGCGCTCGTAGCTCGACATCGCCGGCAGGGATGCCTGAGAGGCTCCCTCGTCGATGCGCGCGATCGCGCGGTCGACCAGCCGCTCGAGCTGTGTCCGGCGCGCATCGCGCGACCCGCCGATGTCGAGGATCAACCGCGAGAAGCGGCCCGTCTTGCTCTGCACCGAGAGCCGCGTCAGCTCCTGCAGCGCCTGCACGGTGTCGGGGTCGGACAGCAGCGCAAGCGAGCCCTCGTTCTCGGCCTCGACCGAGACGTACGCGCGACCGGCACGCACGTCCAACGAGAGGTCGCCGTCGATGTCCGCGATGTCGAGCAGGGCCTCGAGGTAGTCGGCAGCGACATCCCCCTCCTCCTCGAGCTGTGCGACGGTGACGGACTCGCGAGGAGTCGCTGCGCCATGGGTGTCAGTCATATCGGTCCTTCGATGTCGGGGTCAAGAACGGGGCGCAGCGCCGGAGGAACCCGCGTCCGGCTTGCCGGGCGCCTGACCGCCCTTCTTCTTCGCGCGCTGCTTGCTCATCGGCTGCTGGCGCTTCGGCGCGGCCGCCTTCGCTCGCTCGGCCTCCTCCAGAAGGCGCTGCTGCTCCGCGTGATACTTAGCCAGCGGCACGACCTTGCCGTTCGAGTCGAGCGCCTTGCCTTTGCGGGCCAGGCGCTCCTCGCGCTGCTTCGCGGCCTCCGAACCGGGCGTCGGCATCTCGCGGATGACGAGGAACTGCTGCGCCATGGTCCACAGGTTCGACACGAACCAGTAGATGACGACACCGAGTGGGAAGAACACCCCCGAGAAGATGAAGCCCAGCGGCAGGATGTAGAGCATGACGCGCTGCATCTGGTAGGCCTGACCGGTCTTCGCCTCGGGGGAGAGGTTCTTCGAGATGATCTGCAGCTGGGTGTAGAACTGCGAGCCGATCATCAGCACGACGAGGATGATGAGGATGATGATCGCGGCGGTGTTGTTCTTCTCGAACGCGTCGATCAGCGTCTCGTGCAGCGATGCGACGCCGAACAGCTTCGCGTCGTAGAACTCGAGGGTGAGCTCCGGCGACAGCAGTCCGACCCCGCCGATGCCGGCCTTCGCGTGTTGAGCGATCGTGCTCAGCACGCTGTACAGGGAGAAGAAGATGGGCATCTGCACGAGCAGGGGCATGCAACTCGACACGGGCGTCGTCTCATGCTTCTTGTACAGCGCCATCGTCTCGCGGCTCATCGCCTCACGAGACAGCTGGTCGCGCTTGCCCTTGTACTTCTCTTGAACTTTCCGCAGTTCAGGAGCGATTTCCATCATCTTGCGCTGTGACTTGATCTGGCGCACGAACAGGGGAATCAGGGCCGCTCGCACGACGATCACGAGGCCCACGATCGACAGCACCCACGTGATGCCCTCAGCGGCTCCCATGCCCGCCGCGGTGAACAGCCAATGCCATACGACGAGGATGAGCTCGACCACCCATTTCAGCGGCCAGAGGATGATGCCCAGCAGATCCACGGATCAGTCCTTTCCAGGGGGATTCGGTACGACGAACCCGTGGCGGGTCAGACCGTAGCGGAAGTTCGTGCGAGGCGGCACGTCGTCGATGCCGCCCCGGGCCCACGGATGGCAGCGGGCGATGCGCGCGGCCGCCATCGCCGATCCGATGAGAGCGCCGTGCTGCTGCACCGCGCCGACCGCGTACGCCGAGCACGAGGGGTAGTACTTGCAGACGTCGCCGTAGGTGTGCGAGATGGTCGCGCGGTAGCCGTGCAGCAGAGTCAGCGCCAGATTGCGCGGAAGGAGGGGGACAAGACGCAGGGCACTGGATGCGTCGAGGCGCGCTGTGCCGATCGCGGCAGCCGGGAGCACGCTCATGCTGCCCGCCTCAGGCAACGGTGCACTTCGGCGCGCAGCTGCGCATAGTCCGCGCCCGCTGCGGCGGGCAGGGCGCGGATGACGACATCCGTGCCCCCCGGAACGTGCGGGAGCGCCTCCGCGCACACGGCCTTCAGGCGTCGCCGCACGGTGTTGCGCACCACGGCGGTGCCGACTTTCCTGCTCACGATGAATCCGAACCTCGCTGCGCCGGTGTCGCCCACGGTGAGGACGTGCGTCACGGTGTTCCGTCCGGCACACCGTGACCCCCGCCGGACCACCGACGTGTAGTCGGAACCGCGGGTCAGCCGATTCGCCCTTGCGAGCACCTGCCGCTACGCGGAGAGCTCGGTGCGACCCTTGGCGCGACGGGCCGAGAGGATGGCACGGCCGGCACGGGTGCGCATGCGGGCGCGGAAGCCGTGCTTCTTGGCGCGGCGGCGGTTGTTGGGCTGGAACGTACGCTTGCTCATGGAACACTCCGGAGGATTGGTCACCGGGAACGCTGCGACCGGAGACGACGTGGACAGACGGCGCCCAAGGCAGAGCCCATGGGCAGAAGTCAACCGATTAAGGCTACGTCCTCCGCGGTCGCATCGCAAACCGGGGCCGCTCCCGCTCGCATTATCCACGCCGCGAGCACAACCCCTGGCAGTGACACACGGCGCGGCCCTACAGTGGATTTTGCTCTGCAGACATCGCTCAGTACCGTGTCTCAGGCAGTTTTCCACAGGCCGCCCGAGCGGCAAGAGTCGATGCCGACGAACCGTGACGATCGCACACCCGGGGGGGCTATGACTTCGCAGGATGCACCGGACGTGCCGGTCTGGCCGTCGGTGCTCGGCATCCTCGCAGACGACGCGCGGGTCACCCCGCAGCTGCACGGCTTCCTCGACCTCGCGGTGCCGCAGGGCGTCATGGGCGGCATCCTCTACCTCGACGTGCCGAACAACCTCACCGTCACCCAGCTGACCACGAATCTTCGTGCGCCGATCCTCGAGGCGATCGCCAAAGCGGCTCCCGAAGGAAGCATCTCGAACTTCCGCGTCGCGGTGAACCCGGAGATCGCGGATGCCCACCAGACCGCACCGATCCCGGTGCCGCAGCTCGACGACGAGCCGCAGCAGCCGGCGCCGCTGCGGACGAGTCACCCCGCCCCGGATGCGGGGAGCACCCGTGTCGACACCCGGCTGAACCCGAAGTACACGTTCGACAACTTCGTCATCGGCCAGTCCAACCGCTTCGCCCACGCTGCCGCCGTCGCCGTGGCCGAGGCGCCCGCGAAGGCATACAACCCGCTCTTCATCTACGGCGATTCCGGCCTCGGCAAGACCCACCTGCTGCACGCGATCGGCGACTACGCCCTGAGCCTCTACGCCGGCATCCGCGTGCGCTACGTGTCCAGCGAAGAGTTCACGAACGACTTCATCAACTCGATCCAGAACAACCGCGGCTCGGCGTTCCAAGCGCGCTACCGCGAGGTCGAGCTGCTGCTCATCGACGACATCCAGTTCCTCCAGGGCAAGGCCGAGACCCAGGAGGCCTTCTTCCACACCTTCAACACCCTGCACGATCACGACAAGCAGGTCGTGATCACCAGCGACGTGCCGCCGCGTCAGCTCACCGGCTTCGAGGATCGCATGCGCAGCCGGTTCGAGTGGGGCCTCATCACCGACGTGCAGTTGCCCGACCTGGAGACGCGCATCGCGATCCTGCGCAAGAAGGCGCAGAGCGACCGGCTGCAGGTGCCCGACGACGTCCTGGAGTACATCGCGACGGTGGTGTCGTCGAACATCCGCGAGCTCGAAGGCGCGCTCATCCGCGTCTCGGCATTCGCGAGCCTCAACCGCTCGACCCTCGACATGGCGCTTGCGCAGACCGTGCTGCGCGACATCGTCGACCAGGACGACGCGAACGTCGTCTCACCGACCGACATCGTCACGGCGACCGCTCAGTACTTCAAGCTCACCGTCGACGACCTGTACGGCTCGAGCCGTTCGCAGTTCATCGCCCAGGCCCGGCAGATCGCGATGTACCTGTGCCGGGAGCGCACGAACCTCTCGCTGCCCAAGATCGGCCAGCTGTTCGGCAAGCGCGACCACACCACCGTGATGTACGCGTGCAAGAAGATCAGCGAGCTCATGAGCGAACGCCGTTCGATCTACAACCAGGTCACCGAGATCACGGCGCAGCTCAGTCGCACGCGTTGACGGACTCGGGTGGTCGGATGCCGCGAGCCTCATCCGACCGGAGCGAATATTCCGCAATCCGCGCTTGACACGAGCCGCATCCAGGCCTCATCATCCCGTTCTGCACAGTGTGGACAAACATGTGGATAACTGTGAGTCGATCGTCTCGGACTGTGAATGGGGCCGGATGCCTCCGTGCACAGGCGAAGCGACCAGCCGGTCGGGACGCGACTCCCTCGCCGCCGGTTCCCCAGCGCGTCCACATCTCACAACGATGTAGTTTCCAGGCGTCGCGAGGCCTCGCCTCGACCGTCCACAGTTCCCACAGGCGTTAAGACCGTTAACCCTTGTTCTTCTCTTGAAAGGGCGTTCGATCACCGTGGCCCCTGCCGACGCGCCCGGGGCGCGTAGCACTAGCATGGGATTCCCAGCCCCAGGACGACAAGGGAGTGCCGGTGAGGTTCCACGTCAACCGCGATGTGTTCAGCGAGGCTGTCTCGTTCGTCGTGAAGCTGCTTCCGCAACGCAACCCTCAGCCGATTCTCGCGGGCGTGCTGATCGAGGCGGGCGATGACGGACTGTCGCTCGCGGCGTTCGACTACGAGGCCTCGGCCCGTACCGTGATCGAGGCGACCGTCGACGAGCCTGGGACGATCCTCGTCCACGGCCGACTGCTGTCGGAGATCGCCAGTCGGCTGCCGAACGCGCCGATCGAGATCGCCGTCCTCGACGACGGTGCCGTGTCTCTCACGTGCGGCTCTGCGCGCTTCTCCCTCGCGTCCATGCCGGTGCAGGAGTACCCGGCCATCCCCGAGGTGTCGGGCGAGTCCGGGCTCGTCCCTGCTGAGGACTTCGCCACCGCGATCGCGCAGGTCGCGTTCGCGGCGTCGCGCGACGACGTCACACCGGTGCTCACCGGTGTGCAGCTGGAAGTGAGCGGCACGCAGCTGAGCCTTGTCGCGACCGACCGCTACCGGGTCGCACTGCGCGACATCCCGTGGGACGGCGGTGCCGGCGACCCCGGCACGAACGCGCTCGTGCCGGCGCGCACGCTGCAGGAGGTCGGCAAGACCTTCGCCCACGGCGGCGACATCTCGATCGCGTTCTCGGGAGCGGGGGATCGCGAGATCATCGCATTCACGGCCGGGAACAAGACCGTCACGTCTTTGCTCATCAAGGGCAACTTCCCGCCGGTGCGTCGGCTCTTCCCCGACCAGACCGAGCACCACGCCGTCGTGAACACCGCCGAGCTGCAGGAGGCCGTGCGTCGCGTGTCGCTCGTCCTCGATCGTGCGGCTCCGCTGCGGTTCACGTTCGCCGCCGACAGCGTCACGATGGATGCCTCGGGCAGCGAGCAGGCACGCGCCTCCGAGACCGTCGACGCGCACCTCACCGGCGGAGACGACGTCACGCTCGGCCTCAACCCGCAATACCTCCTGGAGGCGCTCGGTGCGGTGCGCAGCGAGTTCGCGCGCATCACGTTCACCTCGAGCGAGAACGCCAACAAGCTCAGCCCCGTGCTCATCACGAGCCAGACCTCGGTGGACAAGGCCGGCACCGACACGTTCAAGTACCTGCTGCAGCCGAACCTTCTCCTGCGCTGACACGCGGTCGTCGAGCCTGGGCTTGCGCAAGGCGGTGCGGCTGGGGCCGGTGTCGCCGGGGCCGAATAGGCTGACCGGGTGATCGTGGAGCGGCTGGGGCTCGTCGACTTCCGCAACTACGCGGAGGCGGACGTCGCGCTGCACCCGGGGCCGAACGTCTTCGTGGGCCGCAACGGGCAGGGCAAGACCAACCTCGCCGAGGCGATCGCGTTCCTGGCCACCCTCGGCTCGCACCGCGTGTCCACCGATGCCCCGCTCGTGCGGGAGGGGAAGGATGCCGCGTACGTGCGCGCCCGCCTTGCCCACGGTGAGCGCCGCATCACGCTCGAAGCGCAGATCAACCGGCAGGGCTCCAACAAGACCAGCATCGGCGGCGCGAACGTCAAGCCCGCCGAGCTGCCCCGTCACGCGCACGTGGTGCTGTTCGCGCCGGAGGACCTCCAGATCGTGCGAGGGGACCCTTCGGCCCGGCGGCGGTTCGTGGATCAGCTGCTGGTGCAGCGCGCTCCGCGCCTTTCCGGGGTGCTCGCCGACTACGACCGGGTGCTGCGGCAGCGCAACGCGCTGCTGAAGTCGGCGCGGGCACGAGGCATCCGGGGCGACGCCCTCACGACCCTCGACGTGTGGGACGACAAACTGGTCGCTCTCGGCGCCGAGCTGGTGGTCGCCCGCGTCCGGCTCACCGACGAGCTCGCCGAGCCCGTGCGCACCGCGTACGCCGCCATCGCCGGCGCCGATCACGAGCCCGAGCTCGAGTGGGCGCTGAGCATCGCGGGATCCTCCGGTGGCCGAGTGCCGTCGCGTGGCGACGGTGTGTCCAGACCCGGCGAGCTTGAAGACAGAGGGGCCGTCGCCGCGCAGTTGCGCGAGTCCCTCGCCGCGGCGCGCTCCAGCGAGCTCGACCGCGCGGTGACGCTCGTCGGCCCGCACCGCGACGACCTGGTGCTGCGCGTGCGCGGTCTGCCGGTGCGCGGCTACGCGTCGCACGGCGAGTCGTGGTCGGTGGCCCTCGCGCTGCGGCTCGCCAGTGCCGAGCTGCTGCGCGCCGACTCGATGACCGGCGATCCGGTCGTGATCCTCGACGACGTGTTCGCCGAGCTCGACGCAGACCGCAGGGTGCGGCTGGCGGGCCTCGTGGCCGACTACGAGCAGGTGATCGTGACCGCGGCGGTGGAGCAGGACGTGCCCGTCTCGCTGCAGGCGCGAGTGGTGCGCGTGCAGGCGGGACGCATCCTGGAGGGGGGCGAGGATGTCTGACGACACGTCCGAGCCGGTGCCGGAGACCGTCGCGACGTACCTGCGACTGCGTGGGCTGCCGCCGTCGGCGCGAAAGCTCCGCCGCCGCAGGCACCGGGACGACGACGAGCACCAGCCGTTCACGGCGGGTCGAGACCCGCGCGGGCTCGGCGACGTGCTCGCCGACCTCTCCCGCGAGTCGGGCTGGGAGGGGCGCCTGTCGCAGGAGGACGTCATCCGACGGTGGGCGGAGGTCGCCGGTGCGGAGACGGCGCGGCATGCCGCCCCCGTCGCGCTCTCCGACGGCGTGCTGACCGTGCAGTGCGACTCGACGGCGTGGGCGAAGCAGCTCCAGTACATGCGCGCGCAGATCCTCACCCGCATCGCGTCTGAGCATCCTCAGGCGGGCGTCACCGGCATCCGCTTCGTCGGGCCGGACGTCCCCTCGTGGAAATGGGGCCCCAGAGCCGTTCCAGGGCGCGGTCCACGCGACACCTACGGCTGAGGCACCACAAACGGTCTTTCAACAGCTTCTGAGCCGTCTGGCGGGCGTTGAGCCGCGTTCTCGGATAGAATGGCGAGGTTCTGAACACCGACAGGGAGCGCTCGAAACCCATGACGTCATCCGCCTCTGACAGCGTTCCCGAAGAGCCCTCCGAGGCACCCCAGAGCTCCATCCCCGCAGCGACCGTCGGCGAGTACGGCGCCGACGCCATCCAGGTGCTGGAGGGGTTGGAGGCGGTGCGCAAGCGCCCCGGGATGTACATCGGGTCGACGGGCCCGCGCGGGCTGCACCATCTCGTGCAGGAGATCGTCGACAACTCCGTCGACGAGGCGATGGCGGGCTTCTGCGACACGATCGTCGTCACGATCCTCGCCGACGGCGCCGTGCGCGTCGTCGACAACGGGCGCGGCATCCCGGTCGACCTGCACAAGACCGAGGGCAAGTCGACGGTCGAGGTCGTGCTCACCGTGCTGCACGCCGGCGGCAAGTTCGGCGGCGGCGGCTACGCGGTCTCCGGCGGTCTGCACGGCGTCGGGTCGTCGGTCGTCAACGCGCTGTCGACGCGACTCGACGTCGAGGTGAGGCGTCAGGGCCACGTGTGGCGGCAGTCGTACCGCGACGGCGGAGTGCCGCAGGCGCCGCTGCAACGCGGCGAGGAGAGCTCCGAGACCGGCACGACGATCACGTTCTGGCCCGACCCGACGATCTTCGAGACTGTGCACTTCGACTACGAGACGCTGCGCAGCCGCTTCCAGCAGATGGCGTTCCTGAACAAGGGGCTGCGCATCGATCTGCGCGACGAGCGGCCCGACCAGGCGCAGGAGCTCGAGGTCGACGGGCGCGTCGTGGTGGAGCAGCCGCACGACTCGTTCCTCTACGAACGGGGCCTCATCGACTACGTCGAGTACCTCAACAAGACCCGGCACGTGGATGTCGTCAACGACGCCGTGATCGCGTTCGACGCCGAGGACGCGGTGCGCAAGATCTCGGTCGAGGTCGCGATGCAGTGGACCACGAGCTACACCGAGAACGTCTTCACCTACGCGAACGTGATCAACACGCACGAGGGCGGCACCCACGAGGAGGGCTTCCGGGCCGCGTTGACCACCCTGGTCAACAAATACGCGCGCGCGAAGGGCCTCCTCAAGGAGAAGGACGACAACCTCTCCGGCGAGGACGTGCGCGAGGGACTCACCGCCGTCATCTCGGTGAAGCTGTCCGAGCCCCAATTCGAGGGGCAGACCAAGACGAAGCTCGGCAACACCGAGGCGAAGGCGTTCGTGCAGAAGATCGTCGGCGACCAGCTCGGCGATTGGTTCGAGCGCACGCCCGACCAGGCCCGTCTCGTGGTCAGGAAGGCGATCGACGCCGCGACCGCGCGGCTTGCGGCGCGCAAGGCGCGCGAGACGGCGCGCCGCAAGAGCGTGTTCGAGTCGGCATCCATGCCCGACAAGCTCAAGGACTGCACGTCGAAGGACCCCTCGATCAGCGAGATCTTCCTCGTGGAGGGCGACTCGGCTGGCGGCTCCGCGGTGCAGGGGCGCGACCCGCACACGCAGGCGATCCTGGCGCTGCGCGGCAAGATCCTCAACGTCGAACGGGCGCGCATCGACCGCGCGCTCGGCAACAACGAGATCCAGGCGATGATCGCCGCGTTCGGCACGGGTATCGGCGAGGACTTCTCCGTGGAGAAGGCGCGGTATCACAAGATCGTGCTGATGGCGGATGCCGACGTCGACGGCCAGCACATCACGACGCTGCTGCTCACCCTCCTGTTCCGCTACATGCGGGGGCTCATCGAGGCGGGTTACGTGTACCTCGCGATGCCCCCGCTGTACCGGCTGAAGTGGTCGAATGCCCCGCACGAGTACGTGTACAGCGATGCAGAGCGCGACGCACTGCTCGCCGATGGGCTCGAGCACGGCAAGCGCCTGCCCAAGGACAACGGCACCCAGCGCTACAAGGGCCTCGGCGAGATGAACGACAAGGAGCTGTGGGAGACGACCATGGATCCCGAGACGCGCACGCTCCGCCAGGTCACGATCGACGACGCCGCGACGGCCGACCAGATCTTCACCACCCTGATGGGCGAGGACGTCGAGTCGCGTCGCCAGTTCATCCAGAAGAACGCGAAGGACGTGCGTTTCCTTGACATCTGACCCCCGGTCGTTGAGTGAGGCGCGAGGCGCCGAGACGAAACGCAGTGACAGAAGAGACACGAATGGCTGACGAGACCACCGGCGCCGAGCTCCCCGGCCACAACCACGGCCGCATCGAGCAGGTCGACCTGCAGGGGGAGATGCAGCGCAGCTACCTCGACTACGCGATGAGCGTGATCGTGGGTCGCGCCCTGCCCGACGTGCGCGACGGGCTCAAGCCCGTGCACCGCCGCGTCATCTACGCGATGTACGACGGCGGCTACCGCCCCGACAAGTCGTTCTCCAAGTGCGCGCGCGTCGTCGGCGAGGTGATGGGCCAGTACCACCCGCACGGCGACAGCGCGATCTACGACACCCTCGTGCGCCTCGTGCAGCCGTGGGCGCTGCGGTACCCGCTCGCCCTCGGCCAGGGCAACTTCGGCTCGCCGGGCAACCAGGGCGCGGCCGCGCCGCGGTACACCGAGACCAAGATGGCTCCGCTCGCGCTGGAGATGGTGCGCGACATCGAAGAGGAGACCGTCGACTTCCAGGACAACTACGACGGCCAGACGCAGGAGCCCACCGTGCTGCCGGCGCGGTTCCCGAACCTCCTCGTCAACGGCTCGGTGGGCATCGCGGTCGGCATGGCCACCAACATCCCGCCGCACAACATGCGCGAGGTCGCCGACGGCGCCCTGTGGGCGTTGGAGCACCCCGAGGCGACCCGCGAGGAGCTCCTCGAGGCGCTCATGCAGCGCATCAAGGGCCCCGACTTCCCCACCGGCGCGCAGATCCTCGGCACCCGCGGGATCGCGGACGCCTATCGCACCGGCCGCGGTTCGATCACGATGCGCGCGGTGGTGGGCGTCGAGGAGATCCAGGGCCGCACGTGCCTCGTGATCACGGAGCTTCCGTACCAGGTCAACCCCGACAACCTCGCGGTCAAGATCGCCGACCTCGCCCGCGAGGGCAGGATCACGGGGATCGCCGACATCCGCGACGAGACCTCGGGTCGCACCGGGCTTCGGCTCGTCGTCGTGCTCAAGCGCGACGCGGTCGCCAAGGTCGTGCTGAACAACCTCTACAAGCACACGTCGCTGCAGGAGAACTTCGGCGCCAACATGCTGGCGATCGTCGACGGTGTGCCGCGCACGCTGCCGCTCGACGGCTTCATCGCGCACTGGCTCGACCACCAGGTCGAGGTCATCGTGCGGCGCACGGGCTTCCGGCTGCGCAGGGCCGAGAAGCGCATGCACATCCTGCGCGGCTACCTCAAGGCGCTCGACGCCCTCGACGAGGTGATCGCGCTCATCCGCGCCTCCGCGAGCGCCGACGACGCGCGCGAGGGCCTGAAGGCGTTGCTGCGCATCGACGACGACCAGGCGCAGGCGATCCTGGACCTGCAGCTGCGCCGGCTCGCCGCGATGGAGCGCCAGCGCATCATCGACGAAGCGGCCGACCTGGAACTGCAGATCGCCGACTACAAGGACATCCTCGCCACCCCCGCGCGTCAGCGGATCATCATCCGCGACGAGCTCACCGAGATCGTCGCGAAGTTCGGCGACGAGCGGCGCACGAACATCCTCTACGGGTTCGAGGGCGGGATGACCGACGAAGACCTCATCCCCGAGGAGGAGATGGTGGTCACCGTCACGCGCGACGGCTACATCAAGCGCACTCGCAGCGACAACTACCGCTCGCAGCACCGCGGCGGCAAGGGCGTCAAGGGCGCGCAGCGGCGCGCCGACGACGTCGTCGAGCACTACTTCGTCACGACGCCGC
>JASGDZ010000336.1:0-7064 GCA_047606835.1 Microbacterium sp.
CGCGGGCCGCACGGAACGCGGCGGAGGTGACCCGCTGCCCGGCGTCCGCGTCGCGCGGCGCGTCGAGCACCACGCGGGGAGTCGCGCGGCGCGCCGCGGGCACGTCGCGCACCCAGCCGATGCCGACGAGACGCTCCACGTCGGTGGTGCGCGTGTGGCCGGCGAACACCAGCGCTCCCCCGTCGTGCTCCTGCCGCACGAGCGCGGCGTCGCGCGTGTGCACGTAGGGGGCAAGCGGCTCCTCGTACAGCGGGTCGCCGTCGTCCCACACGGCGATCAGCCCGAGCCGCGACACCGGCGCGTACACCGCGGAGCGCTTTCCGACGACGATGCATGCAGCGTCGGCGAGCGTGCGCAGGTACGCGCGGTAGCGGTCGGGGTTCGACCGGGTCGCGTCGTCGATCACCAGCGCGCCGTCCGGCACGCGGCTCGCGAGCGCGGCCTCGAGCTGTGCCTGGTCGCGGTGGTCGGGCACGGCGAGCACCGCGCTGCGTCCTGCCGCGAGCGTGTGCACCGCGGCGGCCGCCAGCAGCTCGGCCCATGCGCCGATCGTCGTGCCCCCGGCATCCCGCGCGGGTCGCACGGGTGCGTCGAGGGCGACGCGCTCCCCCGCGGCGAGGGCGTCGGCGAGGCCGGGGAACGCGCTCAGCACGTCGTGCGCCCACGCGTGGGCCTCGGCCCCGACGACGGGGGCCGCGGGCGCGGGTGCGGCCAGCCACGCCTTCTCGACCCGCACCTGCCGTTTCGGCACGGCGAGGCGCAGGATGTCGGTGGCAGACCCCGCCGCGCGGTCTGCGACGCGCCGGGCGAGCGCGTACAGGCGCTCCGGGAGCACGGGAACCGGCGAGACCACGTCGTCCAGCTCGGAGAGCTGCCGTGCGCCGTCGTCGTCGCCGAGCTCGACGATGAAGCCGTCGACCATCCGCCCCGCCGATCTGAGCGGCACCCGCACGCGCACGCCCGGCTGCGCGTCGGCGGCGAGCGCCGGCGGGATGGCGTAGTCGAACAGCCGGTCCAGCTGCGGCAGCGGCGAGTCGACGAGCACGCGCGCGACGCGACGCGACGTCACCTCCGCGAACGCGCGGAGCCGGGTCACAGGCCCGCGGCCTCGCGCAACTGCGCCGCTCGATCGGTGCGCTCCCACGTGAAGTCGGGCAGCTCGCGGCCGAAGTGCCCGTACGTCGCCGTCTGCGCGTAGATGGGCCGCAGCAGGTCGAGCTGGTCGATGATCGCCTTCGGGCGCAGGTCGAACACGTCGAGGATCGCCCGGGTGATGACCTCGTCGGCGACCTGGCCGGTGCCGAACGTCTCGACGTAGAGGCCGACCGGCTTCGCCTTGCCGATCGCGTAGGCGACCTGCACCTCGAGTCTGGTGGCAAGGCCCGCCGCGACCGCGTTCTTCGCGACCCACCGCATCGCGTACGCGCCGGAGCGGTCGACCTTCGACGGGTCCTTGCCGCTGAACGCGCCGCCGCCGTGGCGGGACGCGCCGCCGTATGTGTCGATGATGATCTTGCGGCCGGTCAGCCCGGCGTCGCCCTTGGGGCCTCCGGTCACGAAGGGTCCCGCGGGGTTGATGTAGTACTTCACGCCCGACGCGAGATCGAGACCCGTGGCCTCCAGCACGGGATCGATGACCTCGGCGCGCAGCGCCGCGCGCAACGCCTTCTGCGAGATGTCGGGGTGGTGCTGCGCGGAGAGCACGACCGACTCCACCGTCTTCGGCGTGGCGCCGTCGTACCCGAGCGTCACCTGGGTCTTGCCGTCGGGCCGCAGGAAGGGGAGCTCGCCCGACCGTCGCACGGCGGCGAGGCGCTCGGCCATGCGATGCGCGGTCCATGCCGCCATCGGCATGAGCGCGGGCGTCTCCGTCGTCGCGTAGCCGAACATGATGCCCTGGTCGCCGGCCCCCTGTTCGTCGTGCGGGTCGGTGGAGCCGCCCTCGCGCCGCTCGAACGCCCGGTCGACGCCGGCGGCGATGTCGGAGGACTGCGCGCCGATCGACACGCTGACGCCGCACGAGTCGCCGTCGAAGCCGGTCTCGCTGGACGTGTACCCGATGCGGTTGACGACCTCGCGCACGATCGCGGGGATCTCGACGTACGCGCGGGTCGACACCTCCCCGGCCACGTGCACGAGCCCCGTCGTGACGAGCGTCTCGACGGCGACGCGCCCGTGCGGATCGTCGGTGAGGATCGCGTCGAGGATGCTGTCGGAGATCTGGTCGCAGATCTTGTCGGGGTGTCCTTCGGTGACCGACTCCGACGTGAACAGGCGCAGCGAACTCATGGATGCTCCGGGATCGAGGGGCGGGCTACCAGTATGCGTGGAGCCGCCGACACGGCGCGCGACTGTGACGGCGGATGCGGCGGCATCCGCTCTGTCAGTCGTTGTGACGAAGCCGGAGCTTGTCCTCGTTGATCTCGTGCAGGGCGATCGTGAGCGGCTTGTCCTCGACGGTGGAGTCGACGAGCGGCCCGACGTTGTCGAACAGGTTGCCCTCGTGCAGGTCGGAGTAGTAGTCGTTGATCTGCCGCGCGCGCTTGGACGCGTAGATCACGAGCTGGTACTTCGAGTCGACCTTCTCCAGGAGGCTGTCGATGGGGGGCTCGATGATGCCCTGGTTCGTTCCGGCCATGGGAACCCCTTCCGTGGGATGTCGGTGGGCGCGGCAAGGCGCGCAAGGACCCATCCTACCCGAGCCCGCTGCGCGTTCCGGCGGGGCAGGCGCGGCGCGCGCGCCCACGCCGGCGGACCGGGCTCGCGCTGAGACAGGCCGTTGCGCGACACACGGCGCGGTGTCTGTCGCGCAGCGAGCTGTCTCAGCGGATGGACATGCCGGGGCCCCGGCGTGCGGCCCACGGGACGGAGGTCACCGCGCGAGCGCGGCGACCTCCGCGGCGGCGCGGGACACGTCGTCGTTGACCACGCGGTAGTCGAACTCGTGCTGCGCGGCCAGCTCCGCGCGCGCCGTCTTCAGCCGCCGCGCGCGCTCCTCATCGCCCTCGGTGCCGCGTCCGACGAGGCGCTGGACGAGCTCGTCCCAGCTGGGCGGCAGCAGGAACACGAGCGTCGCCGAGGGCTCGGCGGCGCGCACCTGCCGCGCCCCCTGCAGGTCGATCTCCAGCAGCACCGTGCGCCCCTCGGAAAGCGCCGCATCGATCGGTGCGCGCGGCGTGCCGTACCGGTAGGAATTGTGCACCGTGGCGTGCTCGAGCAGCGCGCCGTCGGCGATCAGCCCGTCGAACGCGGCGTCGTCGACGAAGTGATAGTGCACGCCGTCGACCTCGCCGGGTCGCGGCGAGCGGGTCGTCGCCGACACCGAGAGCAGGATGTCGGGGTGGTCCGCCGCGATGCGCGCCGCCACGGTGCCCTTGCCCACGGCGGTGGGGCCGGCGAGCACGACGAGCCGGCTGCGACCCGGGCGCGGGCGCGGCTCGGGCAGCCGCTCGTCGAGGAACTCGAGAAGGTCCCTGCGCTGTCGCGACCCGAGCCCGCCCAGACGCTTGACCGGTGAGATCGCCAGCGCGGCGAGGATGCGGTCGCGCTTGCCCTCGCCGATCGCGGGGATGCTCGTGAGGAACTCCGTCACGCGCAGCGTGCCCGCCGGCGACGCCGGATCGGCGCCAGCGCGGCGCACGAGCTCCTGCGGGGTGATCACACGGGTCGTGATGTCTCGCTTGAGGCCCGCCCGCGCGCGGCGCGCGGCGATGGCCTTGCGCGAGGCGGCGACGCGATCGACGTCGGGCGGGTGCGTGGAATCAGCCACGGATGCTCCTGTGCTCGGCTGCGCGGGTGGAGATGGTCGTCGCCAGGGCGTCGGGCCCTGCGGAGAGGATACTGCGGCTCTCGCTCGCGAGCACGGTCGGCGCGAGCGCCCCGAACACGCGGTGCAGGTCGGACGGCTGCGCGCCCTGCGCGCCGAATCCCGGGGCGAGGATCGGCGCGACCGGCCAGGTGACGTCCGGCAGCCCCCGCTCGCGCCGGTCGACGGTGGCCCCGATCACGAAACCGATCGACGACCACTCCCCCTCCGGCGTGCGGGGTCGCGCCCAGTCCGACGTCTCCCGGACGACGTCGTGCGCCACGGTCTGCGGCAGGTCGGCCCCGCTCTGGCGGGCGTAGGCCTCGCACGCGGGGTCGTCGCCGCGGTGCACGATGGCCCGCTGCAGGTCCCGCGCCTCCGGGTTGCTCGTCGCGGCCAGCACGAACACGCCCTTGTCTCCTGCCAGCGCCGTCTCGAACGTCGACGTCAGCGATCCGACCCCGAGATAGGGGCTCACCGTCATCGCGTCCGCCTCCAGCGGCGATCCCGCGCCGAGCCACGCCGCCGCGTAGGCATCCATCGTGGTGCCGATGTCGCCGCGCTTCGCGTCGGCGATCGCGAGCAGCCCCGCGGCACGCGCCGCGGCGAGCACGTCTTCCAGCGCCGCATAGCCCGCCGACCCGAAGCGCTCGAAGAACGACACCTGGGGCTTGACCACGCCGACGCGGCCGGCCGCGGCATCCACCACCCGCAGCCCGAACTCGCGCACCCCGGCGGCGGAGGCGTCCAGCCCCCACTCCCGCAGCAGCCCGAGGTGCGGGTCGATGCCGACGCACAGCGGCCCGTGCGCGTCGAGCGCCGCGTGCAGGCGCGAGCCGAAGGAGGTCACGTCCGGTCACCGCGTTTCGTCTCGCTGCGCCCGCCCGGCGAGCGCGAAGACCGCTGTGCGACGTACTCCTGCAGGCTCTTCACGTCGAACCCGGCGCGCAGGATCGGCAGTGCGCTCACCGCGGCGCCGAACACCGCCATCGTCGTGAAGAGCGCCTTGTCGCCGGCGACGGCCGCCGCGCGGATCTCGTAGCCGTCGGCGCGTGCGAGGCCGCCGGACGGCGTGTTCACCACCATGTCGACGTCGCCGCGGTTGATCAGGTCGACGATGTTGACCTCGCCGCTCGCCTGGGTCGCGGAGTACTTGTTCACGACCTCGACGTCGATGCCGTTGCGCGCCAGGATCTCGGCGGTGCCCTCGGTGGCGAGGATGTCGAAGCCCATCGCGTCGAGCAGGCGCGCGGGCAGGATGACGGCGCGCTTGTCTGCATCGGCGACGGAGATGAACACGGTGCCCTCCGTGGGAAGGCCCCCGTAGGCCGCCGCCTGGCTCTTCGCGAACGCGGTCGGGAAGTCGCGGTCGATGCCCATGACCTCGCCGGTCGAGCGCATCTCGGGGCCGAGCACGGAGTCGACGGTCTCGCCGGCGGCGGTGCGGAACCGCTTGAACGGCAGCACCGCCTCCTTGACCGCCACCGGCGCGTCCAGCGGCACGCTCGAACCGTCGTGCGCGGGCAGCATCCCCTCCGCCTTGAGCTCTGCGATGGAGGAGCCCGCCATGATGCGCGACGCGGCCTTCGCGAGCGGGATGCCGAGCGCCTTCGACACGAACGGCACGGTGCGCGACGCCCGCGGGTTGGCCTCGATGACGTACAGCACCCCGGCGGAGACCGCGAACTGCACGTTGAGGAGCCCGCGCACGCCCACGCCCTCGGCGATCGCACGGGTCGCCTCGCGCACGCGCTCGATCTCGGTGCGCCCGAGCGACATCGGCGGCAGCGCGCACGACGAATCGCCGGAGTGGATGCCGGCCTCCTCGAGGTGCTCCATGACCCCGCCGATGTAGAGCTCCTCGCCGTCGTAGAGCGCGTCGACGTCGATCTCGATCGCGTCGTCGAGGAAGCGGTCGACGAGCAGCGGCTTCCCGGCCTCGACGACGATCTCGCCCGCCGTGCGCACGAAGTAGTCGCGCAGGCTCGGCGTGTCGTACACGATCTCCATGCCGCGCCCGCCGAGCACGAACGAGGGTCGCACGAGCACGGGGTAGCCGATCTCCTCGGCGATCGCGATCGCCCCCGCCACGTCGATCGCCGTGTCATGACGCGGCGCGACGAGGCCGGCGGCGGAGAGGATGCCGCTGAACAGCCCGCGCTCCTCGGCGAGGTCGATCGCGGCGGGGCTCGTGCCGAGGATGCGGTAGCCCGCCGCCTCGATGCCCTTCGCGAGCCCGAGCGGGGTCTGCCCGCCGAGCTGGCACACGACGCCGAGGATCTCGCCGGACGCCGCCTCGGCGTGCAGCACCTCCAGCACGTCCTCCAGCGTGAGCGGCTCGAAGTACAGCCGGTCGGACGTGTCGTAGTCGGTCGAGACCGTCTCGGGGTTGCAGTTGACCATGACGGTCTCGAAGCCGGCATCCGCCAGCGCGAACGACGCGTGCACGCACGAGTAGTCGAACTCGACGCCCTGCCCGATGCGGTTCGGGCCGGAGCCGATGATGACGACCTTCCGGCGCTCGGACGGCGTGACCTCGGTCTCGCTGTCGTAGCTGGAGTAGTGGTATGGGGTCAGGGCCGGGAACTCCCCCGCGCACGTGTCGACCGTCTTGTAGACGGGGCGGATGCCGAGGGCGTGCCGCACGCCGCGCACCTCCGCCTCCGACACGCCGCGCAGCTGCGCGAGCTGGGCGTCCGAGAAGCCGTGCTCCTTCGCGATGCGCAGGGTCGCGGCATCCAGCTCGCCGGCTGCCGCGACGAAGTCGGCGACCTCGTTGATCAGCACCAGCTGGTCGAGGAACCACGGGTCGATCTTCGTCGCCTCGAAGGCCTGCTCGATCGTCGCGCCCATGCGCAGCGCCTGCTGCACGACGATGATCCGGCCGTCGGTGGGGGTCTTCGCGAGCTGGAGCAGTTCGTCGACCGAGCGCTGCTCGTCGCCCCAGTGGAAGCTCGACCCGCGCTTCTCCAGCGACCGCAGCGCCTTCTGCAGCGCCGTCGTGTAGTTGCGGCCGATCGCCATCGCCTCGCCGACCGACTTCATGGTCGTCGTGAGGGTCGGGTCGGCGGCGGGGAACTTCTCGAAGTTGAACCGCGGCACCTTCACGACGACGTAGTCCAGGGTCGGCTCGAAGCTCGCGGGGGTGACCTTCGTGATGTCGTTGGGGATCTCGTCGAGCCGGTAGCCGATCGCGAGCTTGGCCGCGATCTTCGCGATGGGGAAACCGGTGGCCTTCGAGGCCAGCGCCGACGAGCGC
>JASGDZ010000337.1:0-4290 GCA_047606835.1 Microbacterium sp.
CAGCACGATGAGCACGATGAGCGGCCACGTCCACGGGCTGCGCCGACGCTTGGCGGCGGTGGCCGCCGCCGCGGTGCCCGCCATCGCCGCGGGCGGTGCCAGCGACGACCTCACGCAGCTGCTCACCGGCGCCGGCCTGCCGACCCAGGAGGCGACCCGCATCCTGCCGTCCACGGGCGCGGCGACCGCCGCTGCGGCGCCCGCCGACGCGCCGGCCACCGCCGCCAAGCGTCGGCGCAGCCCGTGGACGTGGCCGCTCATCGTGCTCATCGTGCTGCTGCTGCTCGTGCTCGGCGGCTCCATCTGGGCCCTCGTGGCGAACCAGTCGAGCGAGGCGTCGCCGACGTCCACGTCTCGCACGCCGACGCCGTCGCAGTCGCAGAGCTCTGCGACTCCGACGCCGACCGCCACGAGAGCCAACGTCGCCGCCGACGACCTGATCGGGCTGACGTGCGCGGACGCGTCGGAGATCCTCGACGAGCTCCAGCTCGCCGCGAGCTGCGTCGAGGGCAATTCGGCACCCGACTCCGACAGCGAGGGCAAGGTCTACGACGTGAACCCCACCGGCAACCTCGACTACGGCACGATCGTCACGCTCACCCTCTACGGCGGCGAGGTGGCGTTGGACGATCCGGTCGCCCCGACGCTGTCCGCCGCGACGGTGGAGCCGAACGGCGAGCTCACCGTGACGTGGGCTCGCTACACGTGCGCCTCCGGCACCGGCTCGGTCAGCTCGTACAACCTCACCGCCACCAACGCGACCTTCCCGAACGGCGAGAGCTCGTCGTCGTTCTCCAGCGACGAACGCAACACGACCCTCACCGCGACGAACAGCGCCGGCAGCACGATCATCGTCAGCTACACGGTGTCGTGCTCGGGAGGCACGTCGGACGAGGAGCGCACCTCCGCCGAGTCGCCCGAGGCGACGGCGACGATCCAAGCCGTCGAAGAGAGCGACCCGAGCACCGACGAGAGCGAAGAGGGCTGAGCGGCCGATCGGCACCCGTCGATTAGGCTGTGACCGTCCTCAGGGGAGTGTTCGTGACGAGTGAGCCGCGTGTGCTGTCGGCGCGTTACCGCGTCGACGAGCTCATCGGGCGCGGAGGCATGGCCAGCGTCTACCGCGGCTACGACCTCACGCTCGGGCGCACCGTCGCCATCAAGATCCTCAAACGCGAGCTCGCGCGCGACAGCGCGTTCCGCACGCGCTTCCGGCTCGAGGCCCAGGCCGCCTCGCGCATGGCGAACCCGACCATCGTGCGCGTCTACGACGCCGGCGAGGATCAGGAGCACGACGCAGACGGCAGCATCCATCCGGTGCCGTTCATCGTGATGGAGCTCGTCCACGGCTCGCTGCTGAAGGACGTGATCGCCGCCGGGCCCGTTCCGATCCCCGATGCGGTGCGGTACGTCGACGGCATCCTCGAGGCGCTCGAGTACTCCCACCGCGCCGGTGTCGTGCACCGCGACATCAAGCCCGGCAACGTCATGGTGACGGATGCCGGCCAGGTCAAGGTGATGGACTTCGGCATCGCCCGGGCCGTCTCGGACTCGTCGTCGACGGTCGCCGAGACGACCTCGATCCTCGGCACCGCCTCGTACTTCTCCCCGGAGCAGGCCAAAGGCGAGTCCGTCGACGCGCGCGCCGACCTCTACTCCGCGGGTGTCGTGCTGTACGAGCTCCTCGCCGGCCGACCGCCGTTTCGCGGCGACTCCCCGGTGGCGGTCGCCTACCAGCACGTGAGCGAGACGCCCGTGCCCCCGTCGGAGGTCAA
This sequence comes from Microbacterium sp., assembly GCA_047606835.1. Classification (GTDB taxonomy): domain Bacteria; phylum Actinomycetota; class Actinomycetes; order Actinomycetales; family Microbacteriaceae; genus Microbacterium. The sequence goes on from JASGDZ010000337.1 coordinate 1,776, forward strand.
CCAGGAGATCCCCCGCTCGCTCGACGCCGTCGTGCTGCGCGCCCTGGCGAAGGACCCGTTCCAGCGCTTCCAGGATGCCGCGCAGTTCCGTGAGGCTCTCGACGCGACGGTCGACGGACGTTCGCCCTCCAAGCGCCAGGTGAGTGCGCTCACGAGCGAGCTGTACGGACCCAACCCGCGCCACGCGGCAGAGACCGCGCGATCGCTGCGGCAGCTGAGCACCGACACCACGATGAAGCGCACGCAGTCGGGTCCGCCGGTCGCGTGGATCTGGACGAGCATCGCCCTCATCGGGGTGCTGCTGCTGTCGGTCGTCTTCTTCATCGTGACGATGCGCCCGACGGAGCAGCTCCCCGGCAACTCGCGCATCGTGCCCGACGTGTCGGGGATGACCTACGACAAGGCGAACGAGCTCTTGAAGGACCAGGATCTCATCGCCTATCGCGTCGACCAGGTCGACGGAGACGTCGAGGCCGGCATCGTGATCGGCACCGACCCGGCCACGGGCGTCACGGTCACGCCCGATCAGGAGATCACCGTCTACGTCTCCAAGGGCGCCGAGAAGGCGATCGTGCCCGAACTGGCCGGGAAGTCCCGCAAGAGCGCCACGAAGGCGCTCACGGCCGCCGGCCTCGCGCTCGGCGCGGTCACCCAGCGCAACGACGCCTCGCTCGAAGCCGGGATCGTCATCTCCGCCGACCCCGCGGAGGGCTCCGAGGTCGACACGGGGACCGTCGTCGATCTCGTGGTCGCGACCGGACGGGTCGTGATCATCAACTACGTCGGGTTCACGCTGGATGCCGCCACCCGCGCGCTGGAGGCGGACGACTCGCAGCTCACCGTCGAACGCGTCGACGACTCGTCGTGCCCCGCGACGGATCCGGCGATCGTGACGTCCCAGTCGATCCCGCCCGGCGAGGCCGCCGTGCACTCCACGGTGCAGCTCACGGTGTGCTCGGGCTGACGCCTTCCCCCTGCGGGGTCATCCGACGGTGACCTCCTGCGGGTTGACGAACTCGCTCACCCACGGGAACACGTGCCAGAACAGCCCGTAGACGATCGCGGCGCCCGCGGCGAGGAGGATCAGCACCCGCACCCACGCGGGCCCGGGAAGGATGCGCCACAGGGCTGCGTACATCACGTGCCTCCGCTCAACGAGGCCGGCGGCCCGTCGGCGCGCGGCTGGAAGGAGTCGAACACGCCGTAGGCGACGATGCGCTCGGCATTGGAGTATCGGGGCGAGCAGCTGGTGAGCGTGATGTAGCGCTCGTCGTCGGAGGTCCGGGTCTCCTGCGGCACGGGGTTGAGCACGTCGGTCTGCTCGGGGACGACGTACTCCAGCGTGCGGAAGCGGTACGTGTACCAGCCCGCCTTCGTCTCGACCACGATGGCATCGCCCAGCCGCAGGTCGGCGATCCGGGCGAACGGCGCCCCGTAGGTCGTGCGGTGCGCGGCGACCGCGAAGTTGCCGACCTCCCCCACCCGCTGCGTGTCGAGGTAGTGGCCGATCTCGCCCTTGTCGAGCGTCCTCGCCTTCGTCACCCCGCCGGCGAGCTTCCTCGCATAGTCGTCGCCGAAGCGCGGGATGTACATGATGCCGAAGACCCGGCCGTCCTTCGTCTTGGGGCCGAGGACGGGCTCGACCGGAGCGTCCGGCTCGGCGGTCTGGGTCGGCTCCGGCACGATCGGGTCCGGATCCTCCGCAGCCCACTCCTGCGCCAGCTCCTGCGCCTCGGCGCTGGTCTGCGTGCCGATGATCCAGTCCCCGATCCACAGCTGCCAGGCGACGTACATCAGCACGACGACTCCGGTGGTGATGAGGAGCTCCCCGATGACGCCCGTCACCGTCGCGCGCCGGCGCGGGCGGCGGGCGCGGCGGGCGACGCCGCTGGACGCGTAGCCCGTTCCCCCGCTCACACAGCGAGCCTATCCGTGCCGTCTGGAGATGGCCTGGCAGCTAGAATGGCTGTCATGGCACGAGCGAGCAAGGGCGAGGAGCCCGTCGAGCACAGCGAACGCGATGCCGCGCCGAACCCGGTGTGGTTCAAGCCCATCATGATCGGCTTCATGCTGCTGGGCCTCGTCTGGGTCATCGTCTACTACCTCGGCAGCAACATCGGCATCCCGATCCCGGGCATCGGCGCCTGGAACCTCGTCATCGGCTTCGGCATCGCCTTCATCGGCTTCCTGATGACGACACGCTGGCGCTAGCCGGCATCCGAATCACAAGCGTGTGATTCATCCCCACCTGGGGATGAATCTGTGGACAACCCGGATGCCTCACGCCGCCGCGCTGCGGCGCCGCCGAACCACGCCATCCGATGCTCGCCGCTGCGGCTGCAGTTTCCTGATCCGGCACCACAGACCTGTGCCGCCGGATCAGGAAACTGGCGCCCGTTCCGGGAACAGGAGCCGCGAGACGGGATGCCGGGCGCCCGGGGCGACTCAGAAGTAGGCGAGCGGCGGCACGGCGAGCAGCGCCAGCAGCACGACGCCGACGGCGACCAGCAGTCCG
>JASGDZ010000338.1:0-8467 GCA_047606835.1 Microbacterium sp.
CTTAGTGAGCGCGGCGATCTCGGCTTCCAGGTCAGCGCCGAGTTGCGGGTCCGTCTTGCGCGCCTGCCGCAGCAACTCGGTGAGTCGCGACACACTTCCGCCTTTCTCGCTCGCACGAAGCGGCGTGTGCCTTGCTCTACTGCGATGCGCTGTCCAATGGGCTCACCCAACCGGAGCCCTCGAAGTGCATCCAACTCTAGTGGCGGCGACCGACACCGTCCGCCCCGACGCTCCAGCTCTCGACCCCCAGGCCAGCCGATCTGCGCGGTTACACCGCGAAGAACCGTACTAACCTGTATGGAAATCGTGACCGCGTCGCAACGAGAGGGCAGATCGGGTGGTGGAGAAGCGGCGGGGGCCGGGGCGTCCGGCGTATGACTCGAAGCAGAGACTCGTCGCGGCTGCTTGCACGTTGCTGGCGGAGCGAGGGTTCGAGGCATCGAGTCCGCAGATGTTCCAGCAGCGCTCCGGGGTCGGTCACGGGAGTATGTATCACCACCACCTGGGCAAGGAAGACCTCGCGCTGGATGCGATCAGCCACATGCGGGCGAGCACGCTCGCGTTCCTCGAAGGCCGCCCGCCGACCGACAGCGCCGACCCTGAAACTGTGCGTGCGGGCATCGTGGCGGCGTTGGATCGGTTGTTTGCCCGCAAGGAAGGGCAGGCGCTGATCCGGCTGCTTGCCGACCCCGTGGCCGGGTCGATCAAGCCGCTGGCGACAGCGACACAGGACTGGTGTGATGACATCCGTGCGGCGATCGTCCTGATGCTCCGAGCCGACCAGCCAGGCGACGACCCGGAGGCTGCCGAGGGCGCGGCGCGCCTGCTCGCGCCGGAGTTCGACGCCTACGCCGACGATCTGCTGACTGCCGCGCTCGGGCGCGGACTGGTCGGGCTTCCCCGGATTGGGCTCCTGTCGTAGTCGCCGGGACCGTTGTAGTCTGAGCACGCAAACAATTACATACGAACTAGTACGGTTCCTCGCTTGCAAGATGCGTGGCATCCCTGTTCGGGATGATTCTCAGGCCGGTAATCCAGTGGCTTCACGGTGTCGTGGGAACGGGTGCGCACCTATCTGGCATGGACGGCCATGCGAGGGACCTGAGACTGCGGGTGACCCGTCGGGAGGAACCCGACGTGGACCGTCTCGTGGAGTGGGTGCTGAACATCGTCGAGGCACGGCACCGCGCCTACCTCGCGGGCGATCCCGACCCCTATGGGCTGCCGCCACCCGAGCCGCTGCGAGACAGTAGCGAGGAACGAGCATCCTGAACCGAGAGGAGCACACCATGAGCACCACCTCTCCGGCCACGACGGAGACAGGCTCCGGGGCGGACACGCCACCGTTGCTGGCGGTTTCCTACCTGCGCGTGTCCACCCGCGAACAGGCCGAACGCGGCGGCACCGACGAGGGCTTCTCGATCCCGGCCCAGCGTGAGGCGAACACTCGGAAGGCCGACGAACTGGGGGCGCGGATCGCGCGGGAGTTCGTCGACGCGGGCGAGTCCGCCCGGTCAGCGGATCGCTCAGGGTTGCAGGACATGCTCGTGTTCATCGCCGCAACCCGCGTGAACTTCTGCATCGTCCACAAGCTCGACCGGCTGGCGCGCAATCGCGCCGATGATGTGGCGATCCATCAGGCCCTGCTTGCTGCCGGAGTCACGCTCGTGTCTGCCACGGAGTCGATTGACCAGACCCCTTCGGGGATGCTGGTCCACGGCATCATGTCCTCGATTGCGGAGTTCTACTCACGCAACCTCGCCACCGAGGTCACCAAGGGCCTGACTCAGAAACTCGCCCAGGGCGGTACCCCGATGCGCGCGCCGGTCGGCTACCTCAACGTCCGCCGCACCGACGAACACGGCCGCGAGGTTCGCACCGTCGAGGTCGATCCCGAACGCGCTCCGCTGATCCGGTGGGCGTTCGAGCGCTACGCCACTGGTGAGACCTCGGTGAACGCACTATTGCGTGATCTGACCGCGCGTGGGTTGACGACGGTCCCGTCACCAAAGCGCCCGTCGAAGCCGTTGGGGAAGAACACGCTCTACAAGCTCCTCACGAACCCCTACTACGCGGGCGTGATCCGCTACAAGGGCGCACTGCACCCGGGTGCCCACGTGCCACTCATCGAACCCGCCTTGTTCGATCAGGTGCAATCGCTACTCAAGGCCCGCAATGCGCGGGCCACGCGGCACGTCAAGCACACCCACCACCTCAAAGGGCTGCTGCATTGCGGAACCTGCGGGTCACGGATGCTGCTCGACTTCGCCACCAACCCACGTGGCACCACCTACGCCTACTTCGTTTGCTCCGGCCGCGCCGCCAAGAAGACCACCTGTACCCGGCGCGCGGTGCCCGTCCAGGTTGCGGAGCGGCTGGTCGAGGACTCCTACGCCTCCATCACGATCAGCGAGGACGACTACCGCCACCTCGCCGCCCAAGTCGATGCAGCGTTCGACGCGCGCACGGCGGGCCGTGACCAAGAGATAGCCGACCTCATGGCCAACCGCGCCAAGCTCGAATCAGAGAGTGACAAGCTGCTCGCGGCGCACTTCGCCGACGCCATCGACCTCCCCACCCTGAAACGCCACCAAGACCGCATCCGCGCCGGTCTGGCCGACATCGAACAACGCCTCACCCAGCACGACGAACAGCACACCGGCGGGCGGGCGTTCCTTCAAGACTCCCTGCGGCTCCTGACCGGCGCGCGCCACGCCTACGCCCGATCCGGCGACGCCGACCGGAGACTGGCGAACCAAGCGTTCTACATACGCCTGGAGATCACCGAAGACGAGCAGCTACGCCCGCGACTGGCCGAGCCGTTCGCCACCATCGTCCGCGAAGCCGCAACGGCCACCGAAGGCAAGAACGCCAAACGGGAACACTCAACATCTTCCGATGTCGCGTGTTCCCGTAAGACCCTTTGGGTGGACCTGAGGGGACTCGAACCCCTGACCCCCTGCATGCCATGCAGGTGCGCTACCAGCTGCGCCACAGGCCCGAACGTCACCCCGAGAAGCGCGGGGCAACCCGTCTAGATTACTACACTGCAACGGGCGCGCCGAACCGCCTGTGGCAGCCCCGCACGAGGCTCAGCCCCGGCCCGCGGGCTCGCTGAGCCCGACGGGAACCACCGGGCAGTCCTTCCACAGCCGCTCCAGGCCGTAGTACACGCGTTCCTGCTCGTGGAAGACGTGCACGACCAGGTCGCCGAAGTCCAGCAGCACCCAGCGCGACTCCTCGCGGCCCTCGCGGCGCAGCCGCTTGTGGCCGGCCTGTAGGAGCCTCTCCTCGATCTCGTCGGCGATCGCCGCGACGTTGCGCTCGTTGCGCCCGGTGACGAGGAGGAAGACATCGACGAGCGGCAGCGGACCGGACACGTCGAGGGCGATGAGATCCTCCCCGCCCTTAGCGTCGGCGGCCGACGCCGCGACCGCCAGCATGACGTGCGAGTGCGGGCTCGACGTCACGAGAAGACCCCTGTGACCAACGCGGTGATGAGCACCCCGACGAGCGCGACCGCGAGCACGCCCGCCGTGATCGCGAGCGCGAGCATCAGCGTGTTGCCCTTCTCCGGAGCGGGCGGGCGGATGATCTCGCCGGTGCCCTTGACGGTGCTGATCGCGGCGCTGGCGGCGATCGGCGTCGGAGAGGATGTCGGCGGCAGCTCGCCGTCGATGAGCACGGCGTCGACCTCGCGTCCATCCGCGACGCCCGGCGCGTGGCCCTGCGAGCCCAGTCCTTCCGGAAGCGCGAGCGATCCGGTGATGAGCACCTCCCCGGTCGCGGCGACCGGCTGAGTGAGCGGCGACGTCGGCGGCTGCGACAGGATGAGCGCGTTCGGGGTTGCGACCGACCCGCCGCTCGACGGGCTGCGCGTGAGCAGGTCGTCGAACGAGGAGGCGACCGGAGCCGGCTCCTCTCCGCCGGCGAGGAGAGCCGCACCGAACCCCGGCAGCAGCACAGGACGATCCTGCTCGTCCGCGTCTGCCTCGGATTCGACTGCATCCTCCGCGTCTGCCTCGGATTCGACTGCATCCTCCGCGTCGGCCGACTCGCCTTCAACGGACTCCGCCTCGGCGGACTCCTCTTCGACGGGTTCCTCCGCGGAGGTCTCCCTGTCGACCACCTCTGCCTCGACCACGGCCGACTCGCCGGTTTCCACCGCCCCGGGAGCCTCGACCGCCTCCGCTGCCTCCGCGACGTCCTCGACCTGCTCCTCGACGGCCTCGGCGACGTCGACACCGTCCGTCGCGGCCGAGACCGGCGGCGCCCACGGGCTCTCCGTCGCCGCCTGGGCTGCCAGCTCAGGCGTGATGACCGGGACGGATGCCGTGCGGATGCGCTCCTGCTCGCGGGCCTGGCGCCGCGTCAACGGCACGACGCCGAGATCGACCTGCGCGTCGGGTGTGGGCGGCGTCGAGGCGGCGACCGGGGCCGCCGCGCGCGGAAGGTGCACAGCGGAAGGCGTCGGATCGGGCTCCCACGGGCTCGCCGGCACGGGGGCGTCCGCCACCGCGACGGCGGGCGCAGCGGCGTCGGGTTCCATGACGGGCGTGACGCCCGTCATCCGGATCTCCCGCAGCTGCTTGCGCGTGAGACCCGGAGTGTTCGGCTGATCGGGTGTGCTCATGCCTTGCTCCGGTAGAGGTGATGCTTTGCAATGTATTGGACGACCCCGTCGGGAACGAGGTACCACACCGGGTGTCCGCGGCGAACGCGCTCACGGCAGTCCGTGGAGGAGATCGCGAGGGCGGGGATCTCCAGTCGCGAAACCCGCTCCCCCGGCAACCCGTCGATGCTCAGGACGTGTCCGGGACGGGACACCGCGACGAAGTGGGCGAGATCCCAGAGTTCATCATGGTCTCTCCAACTGAGAATCTGCGCAATGGCGTCGGCGCCCGTGATGAAGAAGAGCTCCGCGTCGGAGCGCTCGGCGCGCAGTTCGCGCAGCGTGTCGATCGTATAGGTCGGACCCTCGCGGTCGACGTCGATGCGGCTCACCGTGAACCGCGGATTGGATGCCGTCGCGATCACGGTCATGAGATAGCGGTCCTCGCTGGGGGTGACCTCGTCCTTCTGCCACGGCCTGCCCGTCGGCACGAAGATCACCTCGTCGAGGGCGAAGGACTGTGCGACCTCGCTCGCCGCGACGAGGTGCCCGTGGTGGATGGGGTCGAACGTCCCGCCCATCACCCCGATCCGCGCGGGCCGGTCTGCCTCCGCCATCCGGCACGACCTAGTGGCCGCCCTCCGTCTCGCCGCCGGCGGAGTGCGTCGACGTGTGCGTGCGCGCGTACGCCTCGGCCTTGGCCGAGTGGCGGTTCGCGACATCCCGGTACGAGAACGTCACCAGTGCCAGCGCCGCGAACGCCACGAGGGCCACGATCGGATACCAGATCGTGTCGAGCATGATGTTGCCGTGATGCTCCTCGGCACCTGCGGCCGCCGCGACGATTGTTGCGAGGTGCATGTCACTCCGATCGGGTGAGGCGTGGGCGATGCCCGGCTGCGAGACGGGCGTTCGGGTCAAGTCTAGGGGTCAACGGCGGACTTGTCCGGCACCTCTGGCGAGCCACTTCGTGCTCGTGAGCTCGGGCAGCCCCATGGGGCCGCGCGCGTGCAGCTTCTGCGTCGAGATGCCCACCTCGGCCCCGAATCCGAACTCGCCCCCATCGGTGAAGCGCGTCGACGCATTGGCCATGACCACGGCGGAGTCGACTTCGGCGAGGAAGCGCTCGGCGTTCGCCTCGTCGTCGGTAATGATCGACTCGGTGTGGTGGGTGGAGTAGCGGCGGATGTGCTCGAGTGCCTCATCGAGGTCGTCGACGACGCGCATCGCGAGATCGAGGCTGCCGTACTCCGTCGCCCAGTCGTCGTCGGTCGCAGGAACGACGCCGTCGGCGAGCTGCGCGACGAGGTCGTCGCCGTGGACCGTCACGCCCTCCTCGCGCAACGCCTCGACCACCGGCGGGATCAGCCGTGCCGCATCGCGATGCACGAGCACGGTCTCCACGGCGTTGCAGACACTCGGCCGCTGCACTTTCGCGTTGACGACGATGTCGCGCGCCCACTCCAGCGGCGCGGACGCGTCGAGCACGATGTGCACGACGCCCGCCCCCGTCTCGATGACCGGCACCGACGACTCGGTGACCACGGTCTCGATGAGCTGCGCGCTGCCGCGCGGCACGAGCACGTCGACGAGACCGCGGGCCTGCATGAGCTCGCGGGCGCCGTCGCGGCCGAAGTCGTCGACGGTCTGGATCGCCTCCGGGTCGATGCCCTGGTCGGCGAGCGCGCCGCGCATCACTCGCACCAGCGCGGCGTTGGTGCACTCGGCCGCCGATCCGCCGCGCAGCACGACGGCGTTGCCCGACCGCAGCGCGAGCGATGCGATGTCGACGGTGACGTTGGGCCGCGCCTCGTAGATCGAGCCGACGACGCCGAACGGCACGGCGACCTTCGTCAGCCGCACGCCGCTCGGAAGCGTGCGCTCGTCGAGCACGCGTCCCACCGGGTCGGGCAGTGCCGCGACGTCGCGCACCGCGGCGGCGAGCGCCTTCACCCGCGGTGCGTCGAGCCGCAGCCGATCCTGCAGCGCGACGGACAGCCCGCCGACGCGCCCGCGCTCGAGGTCTTCCTCGTTCGCGGCGACGATCTCCGCGACGGCGGCCTCGACGGCGTCGGCGATCGCGAGCAGCGCGTCGCGCTTTCGGGCGTCGCCCAGAAGGCCGACCGTGCGGGCGGCATCCTTCGCCAGCAGCAGGCGCTCGCGCGCGGTGGTGGCGGTCGCGGTCATCCCTACAGTGTATCGACGGGCGTCGTGACGGCGGCCGGCCGCGGCGCGAACCACGTGCCGATCTCGGCGCCCACGAGCGCCTGCGCGACGAGGTCGGCGCTCGTGACGAGGACGCCGATGCCGGATGCCGCAGCCAGCCGCGCCGCCGACACCTTCGTCGCCGCCCCACCGGTGCCGACGCTGTTCACCACGACCGACCCGAACTGCAGCCCCGCGAGGTCGTCGTCATGCGCGATGCGGTCGATCGGCTCTGCGCCCGGCTCTCCCGGCGGTCGCGTGTACAGCGCCTCGATGTCGCTGAGCAGCACGAGCGCGTCCGCGCCGATCAGCTGCGACACGAGCGCGGCCAGCCGGTCGTTGTCGCCGAAGCGGATCTCGTGCGTGGCGACGGTGTCGTTCTCGTTCACGATCGGAAGGATGCGAAGGCCGAGCAGCCGCTCCATGGCGCGCTGCGCGTTGGAGCGGTGCACCGGGTTCTCCAGGTCGCCGGCGGTGAGCAGCACCTGGCCGGCGGTGATGCCGAACGGGCGCAGTGCGTCCTGGTAGCGGTAGATGAGCACGTTCTGGCCCACCGCCGCGGCCGCCTGCTGCGTCGCGAGGTCGGTCGGGCGGCTCTCCAGCGCGAGGAACGGCATGCCCGTCGAGATCGCTCCCGATGACACCAGCACGACCTCGGTGCCACGCGCGTGCGCGGCCGCCAAGGCGTCGACGATCCCCGCGATGCGTCCGGCGTTCTCGCCGCTGATCGACGACGAGCCGACCTTCACCACCACGCGCTTGGCCGTGGCGATGTCGCGTCGTTCCCCCGCCGTCACGCGTCGTTCCCCCGCCGTCACGCGTCGTCCCCCTCGTCGTCGAGGTCCCACCCCGCGGCGCGGCGCTCGGCGTCGAGCTCCGCGCGGGCGGCGGCCTTGGCATCCATCAGGTCGTGATACTGCTCCCGGCGCTGGGCCGTCGTGCGGCGCGAGTTCGGGTCGAGCCGTGCGTCGGTGCCGCGCGGCGACGTGATCAGCTCCGCGGCGGAGCTGAGCGCGGGATCCCAGTCGAACACGACGCCGTCGCCCTCGCCGATGACCACCGTGGCCCCGGGAGTCGCCCCGGCCCGGAACAGCTCGTCCTCGACGCCGAGCTTCTGCAGCCGGTCGGCGAGGTAGCCGACGGCCTCGTCGTTGCGGAAATCGGTCTGCTGCACCCATCGCACCGGCTTGTCGCCGAGGATCCGATACACGTTTCCGTACGTGCCGCCCTCCACGCGCACGCTGTACTCCTGCTCGGCGCCCTTGGGGCGGATGACGATGCGCGCCGCTGCCGGGGCGGCGGACGCCGCGACGCGCTGCTGCGCCACGATCGCGGCGAGCGCGAAAGTGAGCTCGCGAAGCCCCCGATGGGCGACCGTCGAGATCTCGAACACGCGGAAGCCGCGTGCCTCGAGTTCCGGGCCGACGAGGCCGGCGAGGTCTTTCGCATCGGGCACGTCGATCTTGTTGAGCGCGACGAGCTGCGGCCGCTCGACGAGCGGGACCTGTCCGTCCGCGACGGGGTAGGCCGCGAGCTCGGCCAGGATCACGTCGAGATCGCTGATCGGGTCGCGGCCCGGCTCCAGCGTCGCGCAGTCGAGCACGTGCACGAGCGCCGTGCAGCGCTCGACGTGGCGCAGGAACTCCAGGC
>JASGDZ010000339.1:0-5834 GCA_047606835.1 Microbacterium sp.
CTCGCGTTCGTCGTCGACACCGTCGCCCTGCTCGCGCTGACGGCGCTCACCGGCCTGCTCGTGCCGTCGATCGTCGCGGCCCGGATCCTCAGCGCGTCGGTCAACTTCGCGATGAACCGCCGGCTCGTCTTCCGCGCGCAGGGTCGGCCCGTCCAGCAGGCCGTGCGCTACGCCGCACTCGCGATCGTGCTGCTCGCGTCGAACGTGGTGTGGCTGCACGCGCTCACGGATGTCGGCGTCCCCCTGCTGGTCGCCAAGCTCGCCACCGAGGCGGTGCTCTTCGTCACGAGCTACGGCGTGCAGAGCACGTTCGTCTTCCGCGCGGGTGCCCCCGACGCAGAGCCGGCTCGCCCCGAACTCGCACCCCGCGCCGACGCCGGTCATAGCGACCGCATAGGGAACGCCTGTCGGATGGAGACCACAACCACTCACGGGAGGCAGCAATGACCGACACGGCCCTCATCCTCATCGGCGCGGACGTCGTCGCCGCGCTTGTTCTGAGCCTGGGGCTGTACTACCGCCGCCATCACCGGCGCGATCTGGTCGTCGCCTTCCTCGGCGTCAACATCGGCGTGATGGCGGTGTCGGCCGTGCTCGGCACCGCGGAGGTCGCGCTGGGCCTCGGCCTCGGCCTGTTCGGCGTGCTCTCGATCATCCGGCTGCGTTCCTCGGAGATCTCGCAGCGCGAGGTCGCCTACTACTTCGCCGCCCTCGCGATCGGACTGATCGCGGGGCTCCCGCAGAGCAATCCCTGGCCGGCCGTCGCGCTCATCGCCCTCATCCTCGCGGTGCTGTGGGCCGCCGACCACCCCGCCGTCATGGCGCGCAGCCGCCACCAGACGGTGCGGATGGACCGCGCGATCAGCGACGAGGAGGAACTGCGCGAGGCGCTGGCCGAGACGCTGTCGGCCGAGGTGACGTCGCTGACGGTGCAGGAGCTCGACCTCGTCAACGACACGACGCTGGTGGACGTGCGCTATCGCGTCGGCGCACGACGACAAGCGCCGGTGGCGACCGCGGGAGCGAGCCGATGACCTCCCTGCGCGACTTCGACTCCGTGAGCCTCGACGAGCTCATGGCCACCGCGTCGCTGCTGGCCCGCGTCGATCGCAAGTACGTCGTCCCGCGCTCGTGCCTGGCGGACGTGGTCGCGCAGCTCGACCCGCGCACTCGCGTGCTCGAGATCGACGGCAGCCGGGACTTCGCCTACGAGTCGGTGTACTTCGACACCCCCGACCTGCTGAGCTTCCGGATGGCGGCACGGCCGCGGCGGCGCCGGTTCAAGCTGCGCACGCGCACCTACCTCGACACCGGCGGATCGTACCTGGAGATCAAGACGCGCGGAGCGCGCGGGACCACCGTGAAGGAGCGCGACGAGTACGACGCCGCGCAGCGCGCGACGCTCACGTCGCGAGCGCGCGACGAGGTCGCGACCGCGCTGGACGCGATCGGGATCGCGGGCGAGCGGGCGCACGACCTCGACGCCACGCTGATGACCCGCTACCGGCGGACCACCCTCCTCGCCCCCGACGGCGTCGGCAGGACGACCATCGACACCGAGCTGGCCTGGCTCCCGCCGGGCGCCCCGGGCCTGCGCCTCCCCGACGTCGCGATCGTCGAGACGAAATCGCCGTCGTCCGCGTCGCAGGTGGATCGCGCGCTGTGGCGCGCGGGACACCGTCCCACGTCCATCAGCAAGTACGCGACCGGGCTCGCGGCGCTCGATCCCCGGCTCCCCCGCAACCGCTGGGCGCGACTGCTGCGCGGGCCGTTCGCCCAGACCGACCCTCGAACCATCGGCCACGACCCGAAGGAGGAGCCATGCTTCGCCGCCGCCTGACCCTTGCCGTCATCCCGCTCGCCCTGAGCGCCCTGGTGCTCTCCGGATGCACCGTGAGCACCGCGTCCGGCGCGACGAGCACGTCGACGGTCACCGCGGTCGCGGACTCCGACCTGAGCGCGGAGGCCGTGATCGCCGAGAACGCCGACGTCACGGTCGTCAACGACGACGAGTGGTCCGAGGCCGACGCCGTCGACATCGCGCTGAGCGGATCGTCGGCGACCTCCTCCTCCGACGACGTCACCGTCGACGGGTCGACCGTCACGATCTCCGCCGCCGGCGTCTACCGCCTGTCGGGGTCGCTCGCCGGAAGCGTCGTGGTCGCGGCGCCCGACGACGCGCAGGTCGTGCTGATCCTCGACGGCGCCACGATCGAGTCGTCCGACGCGCCGGCGATCACCGTCAGCACCGCCGACGACGTCGTCATCGCGCTGGAGGGCGAGAACGTCGTCTCGGACACCTCCTCGTACGCCGACGACGCCGATGCGAACGCGGCGATCTACGCCGACACCGATCTGACCATCACGGGCGACGGGGCGCTGGAAGTGCACGGGAACGGCAACGACGGCATCGCCAGCACCGACGACCTCGTCATCCTCTCCGGAGAGATATCGGTCGAAGCGGTCGACGACGGGCTGCGCGGGAAGGACTCCCTCGTCGTCGAGGGCGGCACGATCACGGTGGATGCCGGCGGCGACGCCCTCAAGAGCGATCAGGAGGACGACGCCACGAGCGGCTTCGTGTGGATCTCGGGCGGCACGCTCCAGCTCACGAGCGTCGACGACGGCATCGCGGCGCAGACCGACGCAGTGATCACCGGCGGATCCCTCACGATCACCGCAGGAACGGACGCGACGAGCACGGACGACTCGCCGAAGGGCATCTCCGCGGGCGTCGTCGTCTCGATCGACGGCGGCGAGATCGCGATCGACGCCGCGGACGACGCCGTGCACTCCGACGGGTCCGTGGGCATCGGCGGCGGCACGGTCACGATCTCCGCCGCCGACGACGGCGTCCACGCCGAGCAGACGCTCGAGATCCGCGCCGGCGAGGTGACCGTGACCGATGCGGCCGAAGGACTCGAGGGGGTGGATGTCGCGATCTCCGGCGGCACGGTCGACGTGACCGCGAGCGACGACGGCATCAACGCGGCCGGGAACTCCGACACCTCGGGCGAGGCCGACACCGGGGAGACCCTCGTGATCTCTGGTGGCACGGTCACCGTCGTGGGGCGCGGCGACGCCCTCGACTCGAACGGCTCGATCACGGTCTCCGGCGGAGACGTGGCGGTGTTCGGACCGACCGGCGGCGGGGAGGGCGCCGTCGACGCGAACGGCACGATCACCCTCGACGGCGGCACCCTCCTCGTCGGAGGCAGCGTCCTGAAGACGCCCGAGGGCAGCCAGACCTGGGTGTCGGCGAGCGTGTCGGGCTCCTCGGGAGCGACGGTCGAGGTGACCGACGCCTCCGGCACCGTCGTCGCCTCGTTCACCGCCGCGGCGGACTTCGCCGCCGTGTTCGTCAGCGATGCGGCGCTCGTCGCCGGCGACGAATACACCGTCACGGTCGACGGCGGCAGCGGGACGACCGCGACCGCCGGATCCGGTGAGTTCGGCCAAGGCGGCGGCCAGGGCGGCGGCGGCCAGGGCGGCGGAAACGGCGGCGGCCAGGGCGGCGGCCAAGGGGGCGGAAACGGCGGCGGCAACGGCGGTTCGGGCGGCCCGCAGCGACCCTGACCGCACGCCCGGTGCGCCCCGCCCGTCACCGGGCGGGGCGCACCGGCGTCAGAGGGCTTCCAGGGCGAGACGGATGGCGGCTCGCGCCGCCTCTGCGCGGATCGTCGCCCGCGACCCGCCCAGGGCCAACGCCTCGATGCGCGTGCCCAGGGCGGTGGAGACGGCGAGGTGCACCGTGCCGACGGGCTGACCGTCCGGCGAGTCCGGACCGGCGATGCCGGTCGTCGCGATGCCCACGTCGCAGCGGTGCCCGTCGCGCGACAGCACGGCGCGCACCCCGTCGGCCAGCTGACCCGCGACGAGAGGATGCACCGGCCCGTGCGCGCGCAGGAGCGCCGCGTCCACCCCCAGCACGCTGTGCTTCACGTCCGTGGCGTAGGCGACCACCCCGCCGCGCAGCACGGCCGAGGCGCCGGGCACGTCGACGAGCGCCGAGACGACGAGCCCCCCGGTGAGCGACTCCGCGACGCCCACGGTCCAGTGCAGCTCCTTCAGGCGCGCGACGAGCCGCTCCGGCTCGCTGCGCCGGGCGCTGACCACCGTCGCCTCGACGTCGTCGGGCAGCTCAGAGGAGACGGTGCTCATCCGGCATCCTCCCGTGCGCGCCGGCCGCGCGCCTCGCTGACGACGTAGTCGACTCCGCTCGCGATCGTCAGCGCCACCGCGACCGCCATCGTGACACCGTTGACCCACCAGATCCACTCGCCGACGACGTTCCACAGCGGCAGCAGGGCGAGCGAGAGGGCGACCGCCTGCGCGACCGTCTTGAGCTTTCCCATCCACGCCGCCGCGAGCACGTGGTCGCTCACGACCACGAGGCGGTACACCGTGATGCCGATCTCGCGCACGAGCACGACGATCGCGATCCACCACGGCAGCTCGCCCAGGATCGACAGCCCCACGAACGCGCACCCGGTGAGCGCCTTGTCGGCGATCGGATCGAGGAGCTTGCCGAGGTCGGTGACGATGTCGTGGCGACGCGCGATGGCGCCGTCGACGCCGTCGGTCGCGATGGCGACGACGAACAGCGCCGCCGCCCACCAGCGCACCGCGCCGTCGTCGCCCGCGTCGACGAGCAGCATCCAGAGGAACACGGGGGCGCACACGATGCGCACGATCGTGATCGCATTGGGCAGCTGGCGGGGGACGGCCACGTGCTGAGCCTATCCGCCCCCAGGCGCGCAGCCGACGGCGCCGCGCACACTCCCTGCACCGGCGCCCGCTCTGAACGGCTTACCCGGAGAGCGCCTGCCAGGGGTTGAGCAAGCGGACGCCGGCGCGCTCGAAGACCTCGGTGTTGCGCGTGACCAGCGTGAGATCGCGCGCGATCGCCGTCGCCGCGATGAGCGCGTCCAGCTCGGGCATCGGATCGGGGATGTGCAGCGTCGCGGCCACGATCGCTGTGCGCTCGTCGACCGGCAGGATGCCTCCTCCGGCGATCGGTCGAACGTCCTCGTCCAACCAACGACGCAAGGGGGCCGCGCCGGCGGGGTCGCTGCGCTCCTTCCGCCGGACACCCCGCTCGAGTTCGAGCATCGTCACGACGCTGAGGGCGAGCCATCCCACTTCTTGCTCCCTCAGCCATGCCATCAACGAGGGCGACCGCTTCAGGCGAGCGTCGCTGACGACGTTCGTGTCCAGGAGATACCTCACAGGCCGAGCTCGCGGGGCGATTCCAGCCGGCGCTCATCCAACTCGAACTCGATGTGCTCTGTGCCGCGTGCCCACAGCCGGTCTCCGACGAGTTCCCGCGCGCCGGCCAGTCGGTCGAACTCCTCGGCGGTCAGCAGCACGTGGGAGCGACGCCCGTGATCGGTGATCGTGACCGGGCCGCGCTCTGCGGCGCGCTTGGCTGCCGAGACATCCCGGTTGAACTCGCGGCTCGTGATTGTCGTTCCCATCACGCCTCCTGAAATTGTGCCTATAGTAGGCACTATAGCAAGCTCGACCCAGAGATGAGGCAGCGGTGTCCGACACGCAAGCGGGATGGTACGACGACGGCACGGCGATCAACAAGCAGGCGGCGCTCGGCTACCGGCTGCACACGATCAGCACGACGTCGTCGGGAAGCAGCGGCTTCGGCGGCGCAGGCCACGATGGTGTTCGAGCGGGTCACGCACGCCTGAGCGCAGACCCCGACCGCCGCCTACGCCGCGATCGATCGGCTGGCGGATGCCGGTGTCGTCACCGAGATCACAGGACGCAAGCGCAACCGGGTGTGGGCGGCACCGGATGCGCTCGGCGAGCTCGAGGAACTC
>JASGDZ010000340.1:0-29261 GCA_047606835.1 Microbacterium sp.
ACACGGCCACTTTCACCACGGAGGGGTACGTGTGGTTCGCGCTCAAAGATCCACACGTCTTGCCGCTCACGGTGATGTTCTTGGGAAACGGCAAGACGTGTGGATCTTTGAGCGCGAACCACACGTACCCCTCCGTGGTGAAAGTGGCCGTGTTCCACGCGGGCTCGCCGCGCCGAGGGGCGTGG
Source organism: Microbacterium sp. (assembly GCA_047606835.1). Taxonomy (GTDB): domain Bacteria; phylum Actinomycetota; class Actinomycetes; order Actinomycetales; family Microbacteriaceae; genus Microbacterium. Next base: position 186 of record JASGDZ010000340.1, read on the forward strand.
CTCCACATGACCGCGTCGGTGAAGCCCTGCCGATCCGGGAACGCGTCGAGGCGGACGTTGTCGCCGAAGACCGTCGGCACGCGGTCCAAACAGTCGAATTCCGCCCCCGCCGCGATCGCCGCGTAGCCGGGCCGGCCCGGCTCCTCGGGCGACCCGAACGGCTCCGGCCAGGTCCATCCCCGGCCCGAGCCGGAGTGGCCGACGAGCACGCTCCGGGGCGTCTCCGGGACCGCGAGCATCGGATGGTGCCCGATAGGGAACTCCCCGGTCACCGCGTCGATCGTGTGCCTCACGTAGAGCGCGTCGTGCCCGTCCACGAGGCCGACGTCCTTGCATACGGCGCCCGCGGGCTGCCGGAGGTCGACAGAGAAACGGAACGTCGACGTGTCACCGACGCGATCGGCGTGCTCGAACTGCCACGCCGCGGTGGCGATCTCTCCGTGCAGCGGGAAGGCGTTCACACCATCCTCGCTCGGGAACCCGAACGGGAAGCAGAGCACGTCGCCACGCATGAGTTGCAGCATCCGTTCCGCATCCGGCACGGCATCGGGACTCGCCGACCAGGGCGCGACGTAGTACGGCCGCACCGGTTTGCGCGACGACCGCCGGAACGTGACGGGGGCCATCTGCGCACCGATCCTGGTGAGCGCCACCGTGATGTCGTCGTTCCCGAACACCCACGACGGCGCCCCGGCTACGTCGTCGATGTCATGGACAGCCGGCGCGCTCACGAGGCCGCTTCCGCCCGTGCCGCGGTGCTCGCGCCTCGGCGGCGCTGCGGCAGCCAGCCCGGCCGGTTGGTGAGGATGTCGGCCGCGGAACTCACGAGCAGCAGCACACCGACGGCGAGCTGGAACGCGAACGGAGAGACGTTGAGGATGTCGAGCGCGTTCTGCGCGACGCTCAGGAACACGACACCGACGAACGTCCCGACGATCGAACCAATACCGCCCGTCAACGCCGTCCCGCCGATCACGACCGCGGCGATGACGGTGAGCTCGTCGCCCAGGCCGACGTCGGTCGACGCGGCGCCGACCTGCGAGGTGACGATCACCCCGGTCAACGCCGCGAGGGCGCCGCACATCGCGTACACACGCAGCAGGTGCCCGTTCACCGAAATGCCGGCGCGTCGGGAGACGGAGGCATCCGTGCCGACCGCGATCGTATAGCGGCCAAACCGCATCCGACGCAGCACGACATGTGCCACCACGAAGCCGAGCAGCACGACCCAGACCGGTGTCGGGATGCCGAGGAGCTCACCCTGCCCGATGGTGAGGAAGTCCTCTGAGAACCCCGTCGCGATCGTGGAGCCGCTGACGCTCCCCGAGCTCGCGAGCAGGATCCCACCGCGGATCGCATAGAGCATTCCCAGGGTGAGGATCAGTGGCGGTATGCGGAAGTACGCGACGCCGGCACCGTTGACGAGCCCGGCTAGCGCACCGCTGAGAATGGCGAGCGTCACAGCGAGAACCGCCGGTATCCCGACGGCGAGCAGCACGCCAACGACGGCCGCGCCGAGCGCGAGAACTGAGCCGACCGACAGGTCGATGCCGCCCGCGATCATGACGAACGTCATGCCGCATGCCATGAGCCCGATCCGGGCAACCTGCAGGCCGATGTTCGTGACGTTGTTGAGGCTGAGGAACGCCGGTGACTGGATGCTCGTGACGACGATGACGAGCGCGAGCAGGCTGAGCAGGACGATCATCCGCCGCTCAACCCGCAGCCAGGCGACTCTGCGCGGATTCTCACTCATGAGCGTCCAGACCTCCGGTGATCCAGCCGACGACCTCGCGCTGAGTGGTCTGCGCGGTCGGGGTGTCGACGATGGTGCGTCCCTGCCGCATCACCACGATGCGGTCGGCCAGGGCGAACACGTCGTCCATGTTGTGGCTGACGAGCAGGATGGCGAGCCCTTCGCTGCGGAAGCGGTCGATCACCTCGAGCGTCGCCTTCGTCTCCTGCACGCCGAGCGCCGCGGTGGGCTCGTCGAGGATCACGATCTTCGTCTCGAACTCGATCGCACGCGCCAGGGCAACCGCCTGACGCTGACCTCCGGAGAGGGCGGAGACGAGCGTGCGCATGTCGCGCCGGAGACCGAGACCGCGTATCAACTCCTCGGCGCGGGCCCGCATGCGACGCTCGGCGAGCCACCCCGCGACCCGGGGACCACGCACTTGCTCGCGACCGAGGAAGATGTTCTGAGCGATGTCGAGCGTGTCGATCAGCGCGAGCGTCTGATAGACGGTTTCGATGCCGAGCTCCCGCGCCTCGCCGGGAGAGCGCAACGCGTGGTGTTGCCCGCGCACCTCGAACGTGCCGGCATCCGGCTGTGCGACACCCGAGAGCAGGCTGATCAGTGTGGACTTTCCCGCCCCGTTGCCACCCACGAGCGCCACGATCTCGCCGGCGTGGAGGATCAGGTCGGCGTGCTCGACGGCCACGACGCCGCCGAAGCTCTTCCGGATGCCGGTCGCTCTCAGCACCGGGGCGCCCACAGCGACCGGCGGGCCAGACAGGGGTGTCTCCATCGTCATCGGCCTGCTCATTCCGACGGGGGACCCATGAACTCGGGCGTCTCCAGCCACGGGCCCACGGACGCTTTGTCGACCACAGCGCTCGGAATCTTGATCAGCGCCTCAGAGTCGCCACCCTCGATGGCCTCGACGATCGCCTTGACCGCCGTGTAGGCCTCCTTCTTCGGGAACAGCGCGTTGCAGGCGGTCAGTCCGCCTTCCTCGATGCTCTCGAGCGCCTCCATCGAGCAGCCGCGGCTGACGACGACGAGCGGAACGCCCGCAGCCTCACCTGCGGCGAGCGCTCCCAAGCCGTCGAGATCGTAAGTGGAGTAGACGCCCTTCAGGTCGGGGTTGGCGCCGAGGATGTTCTGAATGGCCTGGAACGCCTTGTCCCGGTTCGGAGTCGCGAGCGGACGGCCGACGATCTCGATGTCGGGGTGCTCGGCCATCGCCTTCTCGAAGCCGGTCATGACCGCTTTGCACGTCGTGATGCTCTGAGAGCACGTGGTGATGGCCACCTTGCCCTCGCCGCCGATCTGCTCGGCGAGGAAATTGCCAGCGTCGTACGCACCCTGCTCGTCGTCGCCGACGACGTTGGTGACGAGGTCGCCGCCATCGACCGTCGAGTCGAAGGTCGCGATCTTCACACCGTCCTCCGCCGCACCGTTGACCGTGGAGAGCATCCCGGCCGAATCTGTGGCGGCGAGTGCGACCCCTTGCGCGCCCTTCGTGATGGCGTTCTGGAACGCCGTGAGTTCGCCCTGCAAGTCGGTGTCACCCGTGCCCCCGCCGGAGATGATCGTGACACCGAGTTCCTCTCCTGCCTCCTCGCATCCGGCGATCGCAGCCTTCCAGATGGCCGCCGACGCATCCTTCACGATGCAGGCGACGGTGATCTGGTCGCCGGACGAGGCTCCGCCGCCGCCGTTGCCTGCGCAGGCCGCCAGCGAGAGCATGCCCGCCACAGTGAAGGCGACGACGAGGACAGGGCGCCTTCCCCGTCGAGTGGAAGGGTGAGAGGTCGGCGCCTCGGGCGCGCTCGGGTGGTTCGTTGACATGTCGAAGGCCTCCATCGGTGTGCATTCGCCTCTTTGCGGATGTTCCATATTTCGTTATTATAGACGTGATTTGGAACGCTGTCAGCGTAGCGACGCGACCGAATCGCTGTCAAGCATCACGTCGAACACGCCAAGATGGACGCGGAGGAGAGCATGAGCGCGTCACGACCGATCCGATGAGCATCGAGGAGCCCGCCCACCGCGCGCCGGCGGCGCACCGCGCCGCCGAGGTGCTGCGGCTGTTGACGCGCGCCCGCCGCCCGCTGACGCTGAGCGCCATCGCCGCCGCGATCGGCGCTCCGAAGGCGAGCACTCTCGGCGTCTGCAACTCCCTCACCGCCGAAAGGATGCTCGTGCGCTCGGAGGACGGCGGCTATTGGCTCGGTCCTGGCGTGGCAGAGCTGGCGTCGTCACCGCACACGCGCCGCGCCTCGCTGCGGAAGGTCGGGCTCACGATACCGTCGCGACTGAACCGCTTCTACACCGCCGAGCAGAGCGCCGCCGAACGAGAGAGCGCGCAGCGGGGCGTGCAGCTCACCGCGCTCGCGGCGGATGAGCATGTCGAGCGTCAACAGGACCAGATCATCGGCTTCGTGGACGACGGCGCCGACCTGGTCATCGTCGACCCGGTGTCGTCGGAGGGTTTGGAGTCCGCACTCGCCTACGCGACGCGCCACGGCGTGCCCGTCGTCGCCGTGAACGCCGGAGCGCACGGCGCCGACCTCGCGATCACGACCGACAACGCCATGGCGGGCTCGCTCGCCGCCAGGACCCTCCTCGCCGCGGTCCCCGGCCTGCGCCGCGTCGCCATCGTCGACGGGGCGGGGCTGACGGCGATCGCCGACCGAGTGCAGGGGTTCACCGAAACCATCCAGGAGGACGGTGACGCGCAGATCGTGGCGGTCGGCGCGGGGGACAACAGCCGCGAGCACGGGGAGAGCACGGCGGGCCGGCTGCTCACGGAGCACCCGGACGTGGAGGCCTTCTTCGCCGTGAACGACCCGACCGCGCTCGGCGTGCGAGACGCCTGCCTCGCCGCGCGCTCATCCGCGGTGATCGCGAGCGTCGACGGCTCGAGCGAGGTGGTCGAACTGCTGAACGCGACCGACCAGCACCTCATCTGCACCGCCGTGCAGGATCCCGCTGCGCTCATCGCGGCGGCGTTCCGATTCGGTCGCGCTCTGTGCGACGGGTACCAGCTGGTGCACGGCACGATCCTCCTCCCCTCCGACATCGTGACCGCCCAGAATGCCCGGGAGTACGCGCCATGGTGACGGAGCGCCGAGCCCCCGCCGTGTCGAGAGCCTTCGCCATCCTCGGCTGCATCCGAAGGGAAGGGCCCTGCACGCTAGCCAGGATCGCGGCACGCACCGAGCTCCCGCGCAGCACCGTGGTCGATCTGATCGACACTCTCTCCGACGACCTCCTCCTCGAGCGCAGCGAGGACGGGCAATACCGTGTGGGTCGACTCTCCGCCCGGCTCGTCGCCGGATTCACCGGCGGCGTCCCGATCCTGGAATCCTTCCTCGAGCTCTGCGAACGCGTGGACGAACTGTCCGGGTACACCGTGGCGCTGGACACGCTGGATTGCGGCGAGTCCCTCTGCCTCAGCGTCCGGCACGGACGCCTGCCCCTGCCACTGACCCCGCGAGTGGGCAGGAGGCAGCCGCTCGCGTCGACGCCGGGGGGTCTCGTCATCGCGAGGGGGATGACTGCGCAGATGTGGGCGCAGCACGTCGCAGCCTTCCGCGGACTGATCGCCCAGACATCCCTGCCCGACTCCGAAGGGCCCGACGGTCCCGTCGAACGCCATGATCCCCGGAAGGGTCGTCTCATTGCGCTCGCCGTACCACTGCCGAACACCACACCGGTGGCCGTGACCGTGGTCCTGCCTCCGTCGCGCGACGACGTCGACACCGCGAGACTCCACCGAGGTCTGACCCGCCTTGCCCTCCTCCTCAGCAGGGAGGCCTCGATCGAGCAGGAGGCGCCGTCGGCTCAGTAGCCCACGGTGAAGCGCTCCCGTCGGTGCTTCGGAGTCTCGATCTCGTCGACGACGGCCACCGCGAAGTCGGCGCCCGAGATGTACGACTCGCCATCGGCATCCTCGACCACGACCTCCCCGCCGTCGCGGTAGGAGCCGGTGCGCTCGCCCGGGCTGTACGCGCCGAACACCTTCGGCGGGTGCACGAGGAACCAGTCCAGTCTTTCGTCCGAGGCCTGCAGCAGCTCCAGCCCGGCGATGCCGACCTGCGCCTCGTGGCGGTACTGCTCGGGCACGCCGAGGTCCCACAGACGAGGGCCGCCGGGCGCGCTGAGGCTGCCCATCGCGCCGCCGACGACGCCCAGGCGCGTGCCGCTGCCGACGAGCCGGTCCGCGAGGCCCTGCAGGGCGACGACGCCCTGGTCGGCCATGTCGCCGCGGGGCGAGATCGCCGAGATCACGACGTCCGCGCCCTCGAGCACCTCGGCGAGCGCGTCGAGGTCGAGCACGGAGCCCTGCACGTAGTCGACGCCGTCCGCCGGGCTCTCGGGCGCCTTGCGCGACACGGACACGACGTCGTGCCCGCGCGACGCGGCCTCCGCGACGATGTTGCTGCCGGCGTAGCCGGTCCCTCCGATGACGACGATGCGAGCCATGGCGTTCCTTTCAGAAGAGGTGGTCCACTGGGTGCAACGACCGGTCGGCCGCGACATTCCCGTTCAGACGGAGCGCAGCATCGCGACCTGGTAGAGGGCCACGGATGCCGCGATCCCGGCGTTGAGCGACTCCGTCGCCGCCGAGATGGGGATCGACACGATCTGGTCGCAGGTCTCGGTGACGAGCCGCGACAGACCCTTGCCCTCCGACCCGACGACGATGACGACGGGACGGTCGGCGAGCTCGAGCGCGGGGAGCGAGACATCCCCTCCCCCGTCGAGGCCGAGCACGAACACCCCCTGCTTCTTGAGCTCCTTGAGCGTGCTGGTGAGGTTCGGCGCGATCGCGACCGGGATGCGCGCCGCCGCGCCCGCGCTCGTCTTCCACGCGGCCGAGCTCACCCCCGCCGAGCGGCGCTGCGGGATGATGACGCCCTGGCCGCCGAAGGCGGCCGTGGAGCGGATGATCGCCCCCAGGTTGCGCGGGTCGGTGACGCCGTCGAGCGCCACGAACAGCGGGGTCAGGCCCGCATCGATCGTGTTCTCGAGCAGATCCTGCGGGTGCGCGTACTCGTACGGCGGCACCTTGAGCGCGACGCCCTGGTGCACGCCGTCGAAGCCGGCCATGCGGTCGAGCTCGGGGCGCGTGACCTCCAGCACCGGGATGTCCCGGTGATTCGCGAGCGCGAGCATCTCCTTGACGCGGTCGTCCATCTCGACGCGCTGCGCGATGTACAGCGTCGTCGCGGGGATCCTCGCCCGCAGCGCCTCGAGCACCGAGTTGCGGCCGGTCACCGTCTCGGCGTCGTCTCCCGCCTTCGCCTTCGGCGCGCGGTTGACGTTCGCGGCGCGGGGCTTCGGCTTGCCGCCGGCGGCCGCGTAGCGCTCGGCCGCGGCCTTTCGCTTGCCCGCGACGTGCCAGCTGCGATCCTCGGCCTTGGGCGTCGGCCCCTTGCCCTCAAGGGACTTGCGCCCGTGCCCGCCCGTGCCCTTCGTCGGGCCCTTCTTGCCCTTGCCCCTGCTCGCGCCGGGGCGCCCTGGCTTAGTCATCTGCGATGCTCCAATGCGTTGCGTCCGGGGTGTCCTCCAGGGCGATGCCGGCGCCGGCGAGCGCGTCGCGGATGCGGTCGGCCGCAGCCCAGTCCTTGGCGGCGCGCGCGTCGGCGCGCTGCGCGATCATGGTCTGCACGAGCGCGTCGAGAGCGGATGCCTCTGGCCCCGCGCCGTGGCCGCGCCAGAACGGATCCTGCGGGTTCAGGCCGAGGACGCCCGTCATCCGCCCCACCTGCACCGCCGCCCGCCCGGCGGCCGCGGCGTCGCCCGCGTCGAGCGCCGCGTTTCCCGCCCGCACCGTGTCGTGCACGATCGCGAGCGCCTGCGGCACCCCGAGGTCGTCGTCGAGCGCCGCGGCGAACGCCTCGGGCAGCTCGGCCACGACGAGCGTGCCGCCCACCCCGAGCGTGCGCGCCGCGCGCCGCTGGAACGTGCGGATGCGGTCGACGGCGGCCTCCGCCTCGTCGAACGCCGCGTCGGTGACCGACAGGCTCGACCGGTAGTGGGCGGCGGCGAGCGCGTAGCGCACGACGAGCGGGTCGCGCACGGCGAGCACGTCGTGCGCGAGCACGAAGTTGCCGAGCGACTTCGACATCTTCTGGTCGCCGACCGTGACGAGCCCGTTGTGCACCCAGTAGCGCGCGAAGCCGTCGCCCGCGGCTGTCGACTGCGCGAGCTCGTTCTCGTGGTGCGGGAAGCGCAGGTCGAGGCCTCCGCCGTGGATGTCGAACTCCGCCCCGAGGTAGCGACGCGACATGGCGGAGCACTCGATGTGCCAGCCCGGCCGCCCGAGGCCCCACGGCGAGTCCCACGTCGCGTCCGCGGGCTCACCGGGCTTGGCCGCCTTCCACAGCGCGAAGTCGAGCGCGTCGCGCTTTCCGGCATCCGTGTCGGGCGACGACTCCATCGCGTCCGGCCGCTGGTTCGTGAGCGCGCCGTAGTCGGCCCACGATCGCACGTCGAAGTACACGCTGCCGTCGGCGGGGTAGGCGTGCCCCGACTCGATGAGCCGAGCGATGAGCTCCTGCATCTGCGGGATCGACGCGGTGGCCCGCGGCTCGTACGTCGGCGGTCGGATGCCGATCGCGGCATATGCCGAAGAGAACTCCCGTTCGACGCGGTAGGCGAGCGCCCACCAGGGCTCCGTCGGCGTCGCGTTGACGAGCACCTTGTCGTCGATGTCGGTGACGTTGCGCACGAACGTCACGCGGCCGAACCGGTGCTCGAGCCAGCGGCGGAGGAGATCGAACGCGAGCGCGGAGCGCAGGTGATGGATGCCGGGGCCGGACTGCACCGTCGGCCCGCACACGTAGACCGAGACGTTCGCGGGATCGAGCGGCACGAAGTCGCGCAGTCGCTGCGCCTTGGTGTCGTAGAGGCGCAGACCGGCGCCTCGGCTCGGGTCGTCGGAAGAGCGGACGTTCACCGCCCCAGCCTAATGCGGCCCCTACGCTCGTTACGTGCTCCCCGTCCTCGCCGTCGTCGCCGCCGCCGTGCTGTTCGGCGCGACCGGCACGGCGCAGGCCCTCGGCCCCGCAGGCACGACGCCGCTGTCGGTGGGCGTCGTGCGGCTCGTGGTCGGGGGCACCGGGCTCGCGGCGATCGGCTTTCTGCTCGCGCGCCGGCGGCGTGGCCGCACGGGCGCCGCGGTCCGCCGCGCGAGCGGTCGCGACCTCCTCCTGATGGCCACGACCGGAGTGTGCCTGGCCGCCTACCAGCCGCTCTTCTTCCTCGGCACGCAGCGCAACGGGGTCGCGGTGGGCACCGTGATCGCGCTCGGCGCGGCGCCCGTGCTGGCGGGTGTGCTGGAGTGGGCGATGACCCGCCGCATCCCCGGTCGCACCTGGATCCTCGCCACGGCGCTCGCGGGGGCGGGGGTCGTGCTGCTGGGCTCCGGCGGAGCCGCCGGTGGTGCGGCCGGCGCGGACGCCGTCGGCATCCTCGGTTCTCTCGGCGCGGGTGCGTCGTTCGCGATCTTCGCCAACGCGCAGCGGCGCCTCATGGATGCCGGCTGGGACCCCTTCACCGTCGCCGGGGCGATGGGCCTCGGCTCGGCCATCGTCGGCGCCCTGGTGCTGCCGTTCGTCGATCTGTCCTGGGTCGACAGCGGCCGCGGCGTCGCGATGGCGCTGTGGCTGGGGCTTGCGACCGTCGCCCTCGCCTACACGCTCTTCACGTGGGGGCTGGAGCGCCTGACGGCGGCGACCGCGGCGACGCTGACCCTCGCGGAGCCGCTGACGGCGAGCCTGCTGGGCATCGCCGTCCTCGGCGAGCGCCTCAGCGCGCTCGCCGTCGCCGGGCTCGCGGTGCTCGCGGCCGGGTTGATCCTGCTCGCGTGGGGCGCGCGCTCACGCGATCCGCGTCGGTTCGCCGCCTGAGGCCGACGGCCCGGGGCGCGCGTCAGGCGGGCACGAGGAGGGCCACCGCGTACGCGGCGACCCCTTCGCCTTCGCCTGTGAAGCCCAGCCCGTCGGTGGTCGTCGCGGAGACCGACACGGATGCCCCGCCCAGCGCCGCCGACAGCGCCGCCTCCGCCTCGGCCCGACGCGCCGCGAAGCGCGGACGGTTCGCCTGCACCTGCACCGACACGTTGCCCACCGTCCAGCCGGCTTCCGCGAGGAGCGCCCGCGTGCGGGCGAGGAACACGTCGGCGTGCGCACCGGCGTACTCGGGGTGCGACGTGCCGAAGTGCGTGCCGATGTCTCCGAGCCCCGCCGCCGACAGCAGCGCGTCGACGACGGCGTGCGCGACGGCGTCGCCGTCGGAGTGCCCGGCGAGCGCCGGCTCCCCCGGCCACTCGAGCCCCGCGAGCCACAGCGGGCCCTCGCCGCCGAACGCGTGCACGTCGGTGCCGACCCCGACCCGGGGCGCGCGCGGCGCGCGGTCGAGCGACGCGGATGCCGGTGCGATCGGCGCCACCACCTGCCGGGCGCGCTCCAGGTCGGCGCTCGTCGTGATCTTGAACGCCCGCGCGTCGCCGGCGACCACGCCCACCTCGTGGCCGGCTGCGGCGACGAGCGCGGCGTCATCCGTGTGCTCCTCGGCCGCGATCGCGTACGACGCGTCGAGCACGACCCGTCGGAACCCCTGCGGCGTCTGCGCGGCGGCGAGCTCGGAGCGATCGACGCCGCCGGCGACCCGCCCGCCGTCGACGCGCTTGATGGTGTCGACCACCGGCAGGACGGGCACGATCCCCCACCCCGTCCCGTCGACCGCGGCGACCACCCGGTCAAAGAGCGCACCCGGCGTCAGCGCACGCGCGGCGTCGTGCACCAGCACGATCTCCACGTCGGGCCACACGGCCGCGAGCCCCGCCGCCACCGAGGCCTGCCGCGTCGCGCCGCCGGTCACCACCGTCACGAGGTCGCGCCGATCCCCGGCGGCCTCGACGGCCTCGGTCGTCGCGTCGCCCGCGCGGCCCTCCGGGGCCACGACGACCACCTGCGCCGGCGCGGCGGCGAACACGCCGCGCAGCGCGTGCCGAAGGATCGAGTGCTCGTCGATGCCGACGAACGCCTTCGGCGCCCCCGCGCCGAGCCGCGTGCCCGACCCGGCGGCGACGACGACGATCGCGACGCGGGGAACGGGTTCGACGGCCATGACCCCGAGCCTACCCAGCGCCTCCTGGGCGACCTCGGACGAGCCCGGACGAGCCCGGCCGCGCACGTCGCCCATCTGAGTGCGCAGCCGTGCAGGATGACCGCCCGGCTGTGCAGAAAGACGGAGATGTGCAGGATGACGGATCGAATCCGCCGCCGGCATCCGCAATCGTGCACATCTCCGCAACGGTGCGCACACGTCTGCGGGCGCCGGCCGCGCCTGCGGCGGGCTCAGCGCGTTTCGTCTCGGTCGCCTGCGGCGACCGAGCGTCAGGACGCGAGGACCTCGTCGAGGACGACGGAAGCCCGCTCCTCGTCGGTCTTCTCGGCCAGCGCGAGCTCGGAGATGAGGATCTGCCGGGCCTTGGCCAGCATCCGCTTCTCGCCGGCGGACAGCCCGCGGTCCTGGTCGCGTCGCCACAGGTCGCGCACGACCTCGCTCACCTTGATCACGTCGCCGGAGGCGAGCTTCTCCAGGTTCGCCTTGTAGCGGCGGGACCAGTTCGTCGGCTCCTCCGTGAACGGGGCGCGCAGCACCTCGAAGACGCGCTCAAGACCCTCTTTGCCGATGACGTCACGGACCCCGACGAGATCGACGTTGTCCGCGGGGACCTCGATGATCAGATCGCCCTGGGTGACGTTGAGCTTGAGATACTTCTTGGACTCGCCCTTGATGACCCGTTCTTTGACCTCGATGATCGTCGCGGCCCCGTGGTGCGGATAGACGACCGTCTCGCCAACCTCGAAAAGCATGCAGTTTGTCCTTTCGGCAACCTCTCTAGGATACCACAGCGGACATGCGCTAAGGTTTGCCCCCCTTGCCCGGAGACACTCCCCACAGCCCCGCCACCGACCCCCTAGAATGCTGGCAGTGCCCGTTCGCACCCCTGGAGGATCCGTGATCTCGAAGTCGCGCCTGCTCGCCGCTCTCGCGCTGAGCGCCGCCGTCGCCCTGGGCGCGACGGGCTGCACGTTCATCACTCCGCAGAGCACGGAGCTCGAGTACTCGCCCTCCGACGGCGTCGAGGTCTTCGGATCGGCGCCCCTGCAAGTGCGCAACGCACTGGTCGTGGCGAACGAGGAGGGCACGGCGGGAAACCTCGTGGCCGCGATCGTGAACCCGACCGACGGACCGCTCACGCTGCGGCTGGAGGTCGGTGAGGCGCGCACGCCCGCGTCGCTGCTCGTGCCGGCCGACTCGGTCGTCAGCCTCGGCACCGCGGGCACCGCGCCTCTCGCGCTGAGCGGCTTCGACACCGCCCCCGGCGCCGTCGTGCCGATCTACTTCCAGTCCGGCGACGAGGACGGCGTGCGAGTCGACGTGCCGGTGCTCGACGGCACCCTGCCCTACTACGCCGAACTGGCGCCCGTCGGCTGAGCCGCGCTCGCGCGGCCCCCGGGACTCAGCCCTCGAAGCGGTACCCGAGACCGCGCACCGTCACGAGCATCGTCGGCTCCTTCGGCGTCTGCTCGATCCGCGAGCGGATGCGCTTGATGTGCACGTCGAGCGTCTTCGTGTCCCCGAAGTAGTCGCTGCCCCACACCCGGTCGATGAGCTGACCCCTCGTCAGCACGCGCCCCGCGTTGCGCATCAGCACCTCGAGCAGCTCGAACTCCTTGAGCGGCATCCTCACCTCCGCGCCGTCCACCTCGACCGTGTGGCGGTCGAGGTCGAGCGTGACCCGTCCGCCGGTGAGCACCCGGTCGTCGACGTCGACCTCGGGCTGCGCGAACCGGCGCAGCACGGCGCGCATGCGCGCCAGCAGCTCGCGGGCCGAGTAGGGCTTCGTGACGTAGTCGTCCGCTCCGAGCTCGAGGCCCACGACGATGTCGACCTCGGAGTCCTTCGCGGTGAGCATGATGACGGGCGTCTGAGACACTGCACGGATCTGCCGGCAGACCTCCGTGCCGGGCACTTCCGGCAGCATGAGGTCGAGCAGCACGATGTCGGCGCCGCGATCGCGGAACGCGGCGAGCGCGGCCGCACCGTCCTCGGCGATCTCCACGTCGTAGCCCTCCCGGCGCAGCAGATAGGCGAGCGGATCGGCGAGGTCGGGCTCGTCCTCCACCAGCAGCACGCGCGTCATCGGCGGTCCCCCTTCACGATGCGGCGGCCTTGCGCTGCCCCTGGGGATCCACGGCCTTGCGCTTGGCGCCCTTCGACGTGCCCCCGCCCCTGCGGCGGGCCGGCTCGCGGGGCGCGGACTCGATGCGCGGCAGCACGATCGTGAAGGTGGAGCCACGGCCGACGCGCGACCACAGCCGCACCTCGCCGCCGTGGCGCTGCACGGCGTGCTTGACGATCGACAGCCCCAGCCCCGACCCTCCCGTCTCGCGCGAGCGCGCCTGGTCGGCTCGGTAGAAGCGCTCGAAGACGCGCTGCTGGTCGGTCTCGGAGATCCCCGTGCCCCGGTCGGTGACGGCGATCTCGACGACATCCCCGTCGCTTCTGACCCCGACGCCCACGCGCGATCCGCGCGGGGAGTACAGGATCGCGTTCGCGATGAGGTTGCCGACCGCCTCCACGAGGATCTGCGCGTCGCCGCGCACCGCGAGTCCGCGCTCGCCGCCGCGCAGCAGTTCGACCCCCGCCGACTGCGCCTGCAACGCGTGCGCGTCCACGGAGGCGGCGACGACCTCGTCGATCGATACCTCGGTCATGGCGGAGAGCTCGTCCGCCGCCTGCAGCCGGGACAGGTTCATGATGCGCGCGGTGAGGCGCGCGAGCCGGGCCGCCTCCGCCTGCAGCCGCGCGGCGAAGATCCGCACCTGCGCGGGGTCGTCGGCCGCCGACTCCACGGCCTCCGCGAGCAGGGTCACGGCACCCACCGGCGTCTTCAGCTCGTGGCTCGTGTTCGCCACGAAGTCCTGCCTCATCTGCTCCAGGCGCTCCCGCTCCGTGACGTCGCGCACGACGAGCAGCGCGAGGCGCGGGCCGAGCACGCTCGCACGCACCGTCACGAGCCGCTCCTCGCCGGAGCGGCCGGTGCGCCGGATGCGCAGGGTCTCGCCCGCCGGCACCTGCGTGGCGCGGGCCCTGCGCACGAGCGCGCGCATCTCGGCGCCGTCGAGCACCTCGCCGGCGACCAGTCCGAGCCCCGCGCCCGGCACGGAAGCGGCCAGCACCGTGAACGACCCGTCGACCACGGCCGCGGCCTCGTCGAGGGCGTCCAGCACGGCGCCGACGCCGTCGGGCAGCGCGACCCCGTCCTGGGCGCGCGCGCGGTCGCGTGCGCGCAGGGCGAGGGCGACGACCGCCATCACGGCGGCGCCGATCAGCACCCCGAGCAGCAGAGCGAGCAGCACCGACGGCAACGAGGAGGCGGAGGCCGCGGCGCCGATCGTGCCCGCGCTGCCGAGCGCACCCGTGTCCATGGCACCCAGCGTAGGCGCGCACGGACGAGTTGAGCGGACCGTGGACGCGGCATCCACGCGGCATCCGCGTACTGTTCACGTACGGGGCACCGTCCGTTAACCTTCGCCGGGGAGGATCGCGACGGCCGCGAAGCGGGCGTCGTGCCTGCCGCGAAGAGGAAGGTATGTCATGCGCGAACTGTTCCACCAGTCGCTGGAGGAGGTGCAGGGCCGGCTCGTCGAGATCGCCGAGCTCGTGACCGTCGCGATCGACAAGGCGACCCGCGCGTTCGGCTCCAGCGACGTCGCGCTGGCCGAGGAGGTCATCGACGACGACCACATCATCGACGAGAAGGCGCTGGAGCTCGACGAGCTCACCATCGAGATCCTCGCCCGGCAGCAGCCCGTCGCGCGCGACCTGCGCATCGTCGTGGCCGCGCTGCGAATGAGCGCGTCGCTGGAGCGCATGGGCGACATCGCCGAGCACATCGCGCAGCTGACCCGCATGAGGTTCCCCGAGCGTGCGATCCCGAAGGGGCTCAAGAGCACCTTCACGCGCATGGGCGAGCTCGACGTGCACGTGGCCCAGCGCCTCACCGACCTGCTGCGCACGCAGGACGTCGCGCTGGCCGAAGAGATCCGCAACGGCGACGACGACCTCGACGAGCTGCACACCAGCGTGTTCGAGAAGGTGCTCAGCGACAGCTGGCGAGGCGAGGCCTCGGCCACCGTCGACGCGACGCTCGCGAGCCGCTACCACGAGCGCTTCGGCGACCACGCCGTCTCGGTGGCGAAGAAGGTCGTCTACCTGTCGACGGGTGAGTGGGCCGCCGACACCGAGACGATCCAGGTCATCGTCGAGGGTGCGCGCGGCGACGCCTGAGCGCGGGGCGCGCCGGATGCTGAGACAGCTCGTTGCGCGACAAAAGCAACGGCGTATGTCGCGCAACGGCCTGTCTCGGCATCAACGCGAGCCCGTATGTCGCGCAACGGCCTGTCTCGGTGGCACGGCGCGCTCCGCCGTCAGGCCTTGCCCTGGCTCGCGACCGCGGCGGCTCCCGCGGCGGCCGCCTCCGGGTCGAGGTACTCCCCCGGGCCGAGCGGCGTGAAGTCCTCGCCCAGGCGGTACACGAGCGGGATGCCGGTCGGGATGTTGAGCTCGGCGATGTCGGCGTCGCTGATCCCGTCGAGGTGCTTCACGAGGGCGCGCAGGGAGTTGCCGTGCGCCGTGACGAGCACGGTCTTCCCCTCAGCCAGGTCGGGGACGATCGCGCTCTCCCAGTACGGCAGCATCCGGTCGATGACGATCTTGAGCGACTCGGTGCGCGGCACCTGGCCGTCGATCCCGGCGTAGCGCGGGTCGCCGACCTGGGTGTACGGGTCGTCGTCGGCGATCGGCGGCGGCGGCACGTCGAACGAGCGCCGCCACAGCATGAACTGCTCGTCGCCGTACTCCGCGAGCGTCTGCGCCTTGTCCTTGCCCTGCAGCGCGCCGTAGTGGCGCTCGTTGAGCCGCCACGAGCGCTTCACCGGGATCCACAGGCGGTCCGCGGCGTCCAGCGCGATGTCCGCGGTCTGGATGGCGCGGCTGAGCACGGAGGTGTGCAGGATGTCGGGCTGCACCCCGGACTGCGCGATGAGCTCGCCGCCCCGGCGGGCCTCGGCCTTGCCCTGTTCGGTGAGGCGGACGTCCACCCAGCCGGTGAACTGGTTCGACTTGTTCCACTCGCTCTGGCCGTGGCGGAGGAGGATCAGCGTGTAGGGCGCGGTCATGGCCCCCAGCATAGCCACGGCCGCGCGGGCGTCGGCGGCGCGTCACACGCGCGGCACCACCGCCGTCGCCTCGGCGAGCGGCATGCCGGTCGCGGTCAGCAGGTCGACCGCGAACGGCCGCAGCGCCGCGATGAGGTTCTGCTCGCTGGCCGAGCCGTGCGGGAGGATCTCGTGCGGATCGAGCCGCGACGCCACGGCCCGCAGCGCCGCGCGCGCGGCCGGCTGCTGCGAGATGTCGTCGAGGCTCGCGTCGACGAGCGACATCCCGCGCAGCAGCTCGGAGAGCAGGTCCGCCAGCACGGGACGGGGCACGCCGTCGTCGCACAGGTAGGCGACCCGCCGGGCGATGACCCGCAGGTTTCGCGAGGCGAGGTCCATCGCCTGCAGGATGTCGCGATGGCGCTGCAGCTCCTCGCGCTGCGCGCGCAGCCACGGCGAGTACGCCGCGACCGCGAGGCCGGAGTCCAGCGCGCTGCGCCAGTTCTCCACGAACGGGGAGTCGGCGCGCGCCTTCTCCAGTGCGCGGGCGGCGCGCCTCGCGTCGCCGCGGCGCAGCGCCTGCACGATCGCCGCGCCGGCGGACTGCTCCGCGGCGAAGAGGACATGGCCGTCGCGCACTTCCTCGCGGCGCGGATTGCGCGGGATGAGCGCCGTGACGACGAGGGCCGCGACGCCGCCCGCCACCGCGTCCAGCAAGCGCGCGAAGGGCGCGGTGACCGGCAGGGTCATCACGATCATCGCCTGGATCCCCGCCATGATCGCGAACGGCGGGTAGGCGGAGAGGAACCTGGCGACGACGAGGGTGACCGCGAGGGCGAGCCCGAGCTGCCACCAGCCCGTCTCGACCAGCAGCACGAACGCCTCCGCGACGACGACGCCCACGAGCATCCCCACGACCGTCAGAAGCACGCGACGCGGACGCGCGTCGCGGACGAGCCCCAGGCTCGTGATCGTCACGGTGGCGGCCAGCAGCGGCGCGGGATGGCCGAACACGTGGTGCGCGAACGACCACGCACCCGTCGCCGCGACGACGATCTGCGCGATCGCGATGGCCGACTCGCGCACGCGCGCGACGTGCGGGCGCAGGTCGAGCCGCGACCGCCAGGTCGTGGGCACGGCCGCCGTCGTCGGTGCCGATTCGTCGCCGTTCACGCAGCGCCTACGAAACGACGGCGCGCCGGGAGAGGCGCGGAAGGCGGGGGACGGATGCCGTCGCTCCGGCATCCGCCGGCACGATCGTCTCCTGCGCGGCCGCGACGAGCACGCCGTCGGCGTCGACGACGAGTGCGGCGTCGGCTGGGGTCGTGCGCTTCACGAGCGCCAGGGCGATGGGCCCCTCCTCGTGGTGGCGCACGGCGGACGTCACGGCGCCCGCGACCGCGTCGCCGAGGAGCACGGGGGCCCCGTGCGCGGGCAGTGCGCTGTCGGAGCCGTCGAGGTGCAGCAGCACGAGCCGCCGCGGCGGATGCCCGAGGTTGTGCACCTTCGCAACCGTCTCCTGGCCGCGGTAGCACCCCTTGCTCAGGTGCACCGCGGTGCGCAGCCAGTCCGCCTCGTGCGGGATCGTGCGCTCGTCGACCTCGCCGGACCACCGCGGCCGCCACGCCGCCACCCGGAGGGCGTCGGCGGCGACGAGGCCGGCGACCGCGATCGAACCGGATGCCGCAGCCTCGGCGAGCCGCGCCAGGGCGACCGTCGGCACGATCGCCTCGACCCACGGGCGCTGCGCGCCCGGGTGCGGATCGGCGCCCGCATAGCCCCAGCCGCCCGGCGCGACGCCCGGCCACGGATCGCGCCACACGAGCGGCACGCCGTGCGGCGTCGCGACCACGCCCGGGGGAAGCGGCCCGAGGCCTTCGGCCGCCACCACGCCGACGACGGCGTACTCCTCGGCCTCGCGGGGCTCGACGGCGAGCCGGAAGCGCATGCGCAGCAGCCAGGACAGCAGCGGCGCGGCATCCGCGGCGTCCGAGATCAGCCACGTCGTGTCGCCGTCGTCGAGCACGGCGGCGGCGTGTTCGACGTGGCCGTGCGGGTCGAGGACGAGCAGCTCCGAGCTCTCCCCGGGAGCGAGCCCCGCGATCGCCTGCGACGTGATCGAGTCCAGCCAGGTCAGCCGGTCGGGCCCCGAGACCGCGAGCACGCGCCGGTCGCCCAGGGGCGCGATCGCCCGGCCCGAGGCGAGCGCACGCTGCTCCGCGGCGGGCGATCCGAAGTGCTGCACCCCCGCCGCGTCCGCCACCGCACGAGGCAACGCGGCAAAGGGCAACGCGGCAAAGGGCAACGCGGCGAAGGGCGGCGGGGCGGCCGAGGACCCGGACACGTCAGTCCGCCCTGGCGAGCCGCGCCGAGGCGTGGGAGCCGAGCTCGCGGCCGAGGGCCGCGATGTCCCAGGCCCACAGGAGGTGCCCCTCTACGAGGCCGTACATGCGCGAGGCGGCAGCGTACTCCTTCGCGCCCGCGGTGCGCACCACGAAGTCGGTGGTGATGTCGATGCGCGGGCCGCGCACGTGGCCGAGGTAGACCTCGCTGATGCCGTCGGAGTGCACGAGTGCCGCCTCGACCTCGAATGCGCCGTCTGCCCCGCGCAGGTGCTCGACGTCGTCGGCCGTGCGGGAGGCCGGCGGCACGAGCGGCGGGAGCAGCCCGGGGCCGGGGTCGGCGTCGGTCGCCGTGCGCACCAGCCGCCAGAAGCCCGTCTCGGCGACCAGCGGCGTGCCCTGCGCGCCGTCTGCGCCGGCCAGCCACGCGTTGGCCGAGTAGTTCAGGTACGAGCCGCCGTCGTGGCTGAAGCTCACCCGGTGCGCGAACTCGCCCGCGTAGCGGGTCTCGCCGACCCGGTAGTCGATCACCCCGGTGCCTTCCCACACGCCGATCAGCCACGACAGCGGCACGAGGTCGGCGGGAAGGTCGGCCGGCAGGTCGAACACGACGACGCCGCCGTCAGCGCTGGCCGCGATAGAGGTTCAGGATCACCGCACCCGAGACGAAGGCGATCGCGAGGGACGCGAGGCCGAGCAGCCCGACGAAGAACAGTTCCAGCGCGACGAGATCCATGCGCTCCACTTTACCGCGCGATCCGACGGCTAGCTCGGGACCGAGCCGGGCAGCAGCGCCGCGAGCCCGAACGCCGCCGAGACGAGCCCCATCGCCAACAGCGCCCCCGCGACGCTCAGCGCCATGCGGTCGATGAAGCCCTCAGACCGGCCGCTCCACAGCTGCACGACGAACGCGAGGACGATGCAGCCGCCGAGCCCCACCGTCATCCACGCCATGCGCCAGTCGACCGGCACGAACACGGCGATCGCGACGGCGACCACGAACGCCGCGACCCACACGACCAGGACGCTGCGAAGACTGCTGCGCGACGCGAGCCCGGTTGCCGACATGACACCCATCCTCGCGCACGATGGGCCGCCGCGCATACGTCGGCGGGGTCCGCCCTATCATGGAGGGACGATGACGGGCCGCCGCCGCAGAGGAGCGCCCCGCAAGGAGTGTCCGCACGGGAAGGGACGCGTTTGGTCCAGATCCTGGTCCTGAGCTCTACGGCGGGGGATGCCGCCGTCCTTCCCGCGCTCGAACTGCTGAGCCACCGCGTGCGCCAGATCCCCGCCGAGCCGGCGGCCCTCGTCAACGCGCCGAGCGCCGACCTCATCGTGGTCGACGCCCGGATCGACCTCGTGGCCGCGCGGTCGCTGTGCAAGATCCTGCACACCACGGGACTCGTCACCCCGCTCATGCTGGTCGTGACCGAGGGCGGCCTCACCGCGGTGTCGCCGGACTGGGGCGTCGCCGACGTCGTGCTGGTCACCGCAGGTCCCGCCGAGGTCGACGCCCGCGTGCGCCTGGCGATCGGGCGGCAGAACACCGAGCAGCCGACCACGCGCATCCAGACGTCCGGCGTGACGATCGACGAGGCCTCGTACTCCGCGAAGGTCAACGGGCGACCGCTCGACCTCACCTACAAGGAGTTCCAGCTGCTGCACTTCTTCGCGACGCACCCGTCGCGCGTGTTCACACGCGAGCAGCTGCTCAGCGAGGTGTGGGGCTACGACTACTTCGGCGGCACGCGCACCGTCGACGTGCACGTGCGGCGGCTGCGCGCCAAGCTCGGCGACCTGGAGCAGCTCATCGGCACCGTGCGCAACGTGGGCTACCGCTTCAACGTCTACGAGGACGACCAGCTTCCGGTGCCCTCCTCCCGGTGAATTCACCCGCGCGTCACCTCCGCCTGCCATGATGAGGGGATGCTGGAGACCGCGATTCCCGACGCCGGGCTAGGCGACGACGACGACGACTTCGACGAGGCCGTCGAGGTGGCCGACTCCGAACTGCCCGATCACCGCTATCTCGACCGCGAGCTGAGCTGGCTCGCCTTCAACCAGCGCGTGCTCGAGCTCGCGGAGGACCCCGAGCTGCCGCTGCTGGAGCGCTCGAACTTCCTCGCGATCTTCGCGAGCAACCTCGACGAGTTCTTCATGGTCCGCGTCGCGGGCCTCAAGCGCCGGATCATCACCGGCCTCGCCGTGCCCACGAACGTCGGTCGCGCGCCGCTGGACGTGCTCGGCGACATCTCCGCCGAGGCGCACCGGCTGCAGCTTCGCCATGCCGAGGCGTGGACGAGCCTCGTGCGTCCGGCCCTCGCGGCCGAGGGGATCGAGGTCGTGTCGTGGGACGACCTCGGCGACGACGAGCGCGCGTCGCTCTACGAGTACTTCCAGGCCCAGGTGTTCCCCGTGCTGATGCCGCTCGCGGTCGACCCGGCGCATCCGTTCCCGTACATCTCCGGCCTCTCCCTCAACCTCGCGATCCGCATCCGCAACGCGAAGACGGGCCGTCAGGAGTTCGCCCGGCTGAAGGTGCCGGCGATGCTCCCGCGGCTCGTCGAGCTGCCGCACGCCGACGACGAGCCCCGCCGGTACATCCCGCTCGAGGACCTCATCTCCAACCACCTCGAAGACCTCTTCCCCGGCATGGAGGTCCTCGACCACCACGCCTTCCGCCTCACCCGCAACGAGGATGTCGAGATCGAGGAGGACGAGACCGAGAACCTCATCCAGGCGCTGGAGGCCGAGCTGCTGCGCCGGCGCTTCGGACCGCCGATCCGGCTCGAGATCACCGACGACATGGACGACGTCACCCTCGACCTGCTCATCAAGGAGCTCGACATCACCGAACAGGAGGTGTATCGGCTGCCCGGCCCGCTCGACCTGCGGGGGCTGTTCGAGCTGTCCCGCATCGACCGGCCGGAGTTGCGCTACCCGCCGCACGTGCCGACGACCGCGGTCGCGTTCCAGCCCGGCGACAACAACGAGCGCGCCGACATCTTCGCCGCCATCCGCAAGGCGGACGTGCTCGTGCAGCACCCCTACGAGTCGTTCGCCACGAGCGTGCAGGCGTTCCTCGAGCAGGCCGCGAAGGACAAGCACGTCCTCGCCATCAAGCAGACGCTGTACCGCACCTCCGGCGACTCGCCCATCGTGCAGGCCCTCATCGACGCCGCCGAGGCGGGCAAGCAGGTGCTCGCCCTCGTGGAGGTGAAGGCGCGCTTCGACGAGGCCAACAACATCGTGTGGGCGCGCAAGCTGGAGAAGGCCGGCGTGCACGTCGTCTACGGCCTCGTGGGGCTGAAGACGCACTGCAAGCTCGTCAACGTGATCCGCGAGGAGGACGGGAGGCTGCGCAGCTACTCCCACATCGGCACCGGGAACTACAACCCGAAGACGAGCCGCATCTACGAGGACTTCGGGCTGTTCACGGTCGACGACCAGGTCGGCCGGGATCTCACGCGACTGTTCAACGAGCTCAGCGGCTACGCGATCGAGAAGAAGTTCAAGCGGCTGCTGGTCGCACCGCTGCACCTGCGCAAGGGGCTGCTGCGGCACATCGACAAGGAGCGGCGCAACGCCCTCGCGGGCAAGCCCTCCGGCATCCGGATCAAGGTCAACTCGATCGTCGACGAGCAGATCATCGATGCGCTCTACCGTGCGAGCCAGGCCGGAGTGCCCGTCGACGTGTGGGTGCGCGGCATCTGCAGCCTCAAGCCCGGCGTGCCCGGCATGAGCGAGAACATCACGGTGCGCAGCATCCTCGGCCGCTACCTGGAGCACTCCCGGCTCTTCGCGTTCCACAACGGCGGCGACCCGCAGGTGTACATCGGCAGCGCCGACATGATGCACCGCAACCTCGACCGCCGCGTCGAGGCGCTCGTGCGCATCGTGGCCCCCGCGCACCTGCAGGAGTTCACGGCGCTGTTCGACCGGGCGATGAGCGACGAGACGGGCTCGTGGCACCTGGGGCCCGACGGGGAGTGGACCCGCCACGTCGAGGGCCCCGACGGCACACGGCTCGCCGATCTCCAGGAGCGCACCATGGCAAGCGTGCAGCGCCGGCGGCGGGCGCGGGCGGTGCGATGACCGAGACCGCCGTCTACGCGGGCGGCGGCGTCGTGTGGCGGCTCGTCGACGACAAGCTCAAGGTGCTGCTCATCCACCGGACGCGCTACCGCGATGTCACGCTCCCCAAGGGAAAGGTCGACCCCGGCGAGATGCTCGCCGAGACGGCCGCCCGCGAGATCTTCGAGGAGACCGGCATCCGCGTCGCGCTCGGAGTGCCGGTCGGCGTCTCGCGCTACCGCCTGCCGAGCAAGCGCACGAAGATCGTGCACTACTGGGCCGCCGAGGCGACCGCCGACGCGATCCGCGCGTCGGTGTTCGTCCCCAACCGCGAGATCGCCGCGCTGGAGTGGGTGGGGCTGAAGAAGGCTCGGGCCCGCCTGAGCTACCCCGTGGACGTCGAGATCCTCGACAGCTTCGTGCGGCTCGTCGAAGAGGGGGTGCTGCGCACGTTCCCGATCGTGGCACTGCGACACGCGAAAGCCGTCTCGCGCGACCGGTGGCGCGGCGAGGACGCCGCGCGCCCGCTCACCGGCCGCGGACGCCGTCAGGCCGACGCGATCGTGGGCCCGCTCAGCGCGTTCGGCGTGCGCCGGATCGTCACGAGCCCCGCGGTGCGGTGCGTGAAGACGGTCACGCCGCTGTCCAAAGCGCTGGGCCTGCGCATCGAGCGATCGCCGCTGATCAGCCAGGACCGCTGGGAGGACGGCGCCTCCGACGCGCGCCACGTGGTCGGCGCGCGCGTGCGCTCCCGGACGCCTGCTGTGCTGTGCAGCCACGGCCCGGTGCTGCCCGACATCCTGAGCGAGCTGGCCCTCGCCACCGGAACGCTGCGCGGCTCGTACCTCGGCAGCGCGTCGGCGCTGGAGGTCGGCGGCTTCTCGGTCGTGCACCTGTCGGCCACCAACCCGGGGTCGGGCATCGTCGCGATCGAGACCCACGCGCCGAAGATCTGACATCCCGTCGTCCGTCCGCGCGTCGATTCGTTCACCCGCCGTTCACCGACTGAGCCCCCTCGCTTAAGAGTCGCTGTCTACGGTCAGTGCGAGCCCTGCACCGGGCTCATTCCCTGAACACACTGACCCGAACGGATACACAGTGAACCTCTCACGCATCGCGCGTGTCGGCGCCATGGGCGCCGTCGCTGCTCTCGCGCTGGCGGGCTGCGCCTCGAACGAGCAGAGCGGCACGGACACCACGTCCGACTCCACGACCACCGCCCTCACCGGCAATCTCGTCGGCCAGGGCGCCTCGTCGCAGCAGGTCGCGATCCAGTCGTGGACCGCCCTGTTCAACGAGACCAGCCCCGACGCGGTCATCGAGTACGACCCGGCCGGCTCGGGCACGGGCCGCGACTCCTTCGTCGCCGGCGCCGTCAACTTCGCCGGCTCGGACCGTGCGTTCACGATCGACGAGATCTCCGCCGGCTTCGGCGCGTGCGCCGAAGGCTCGGGGATCGTCGAGATCCCGGCCTACATCTCGCCGATCGCGATCATCTTCAACGTCCCCGGCGTCGACGCGCTGAACCTCGACGCCGCGACCATCGCGGGCATCTTCGCCGGCACGATCACGACGTGGGACGACGCGGCGATCGCCGCCGACAACCCCGACGCCGACCTGCCGGATCTCGCCATCAACCCGGTCCACCGCTCCGACAAGTCGGGCACGACGGGCAACTTCACCGACTACCTCTCCGCGAACGCCGCCGACGTGTGGACCTACGGCAGCGTCGAGGAGTGGCCGGACGGCGTCGTCGGAGAAGCCGCCGAGAAGACGTCGGGCGTCGTGGAGGCCGTCAAGGCCGGCGAGGGATCGATCGGCTACGCCGACGCATCGCAGACGTCGGGCATCTCGTCGGTCTCGGTCAAGGTCGGCGACGAGTTCGTCGCGCACTCGCCGGAGGGCGCGGCCATCACGCTCGATGCCTCCGAGATCGAGTCCGGCCGCACGGAAGGCGACCTCGCCTTCGTGATCGACCGCACCACAACGGTGGCGGGCGCCTACCCGGTGATCCTGGTGAGCTACCTGATCGGCTGCGAGCAGTACGAGGACGAGAGCATCGCGGCGCTCGCCGCGGCGTTCTTCGAGACCGCCGTCAGCGAGGCCGGCCAGGAGTCGGCTGCGACCAACGCCGGCAGCGCGCCCATCTCGGACGACCTGCGCACGCAGACCCTCGCAGCCATCGCCCTCATCAAGTAGGCCGGTCCGGATGGCCTCTCGGGGCAGACCCGAGAGGCCATCCGCCCGCCCACACCCGAACCGATCACGGAGAGCGCGATGACGACAGCACCCACCGCGACGACGCCTGCGCGCGGGCGGATCACCGCGAAGCAGCGGCCCGGCGACCTGTGGTTCTCCGGCACCGCGATCTTCGCGGGCTCCATGATCGTCGTGACGCTCGCGGCGGTCGCGGTCTTCCTGATCGTGCAGTCGTTCCCCGCCTTCGGGGCGACGTCCGAGAGCGCATCGCTGCTGACCACGAACTTCTGGGCCTACGTCGGTCCGCTCCTGTTCGGCACGATCTGGGCGGCGTTCCTCGCACTGCTGGCCGCAGTGCCGCTGTCGCTCGGCATCGCCCTGTTCATCACGCACTACGCGCCGCGCCGGCTCGCGCAGACCCTCGGCTACATCGTCGACCTGCTCGCCGCGGTGCCCTCGGTCGTATACGGCCTGTGGGGCATCCTCGTGTTCGCCCCCGCGGTCGTGCCGACCTACAAGTGGCTCAACGAGTACCTCGGCTGGATCCCGCTGTTCTCCGGCCAGGTGCTCAACTCGGGTCGCACGATCCTGACCGCAGCGCTCGTGCTGGCCGTCATGGTGGTGCCCATCATCACCGCCATCTGCCGTGAGATCTTCCTGCAGACCCCCACGCTGCACGAAGAGGCGGCGCTCGCCCTCGGCGCGACCCGTTGGGAGATGATCCGCATGGCGGTGCTCCCGTTCGGGCGTTCGGGCATCGTCTCGGCATCCATGCTCGGCCTCGGCCGCGCACTCGGCGAGACGATGGCCGTCGCGATGGTGCTGTCGGCCACGAACGTCGTCACCGTGCAGCTGCTCACGTCGCAGAACCCGTCGACGATCGCCGCGAACATCGCGCTGACGTTCCCCGAGGCATACGCCCTCAACATCAACGTGCTGATCGCGACGGGACTCATCCTGTTCGTCGTGACCTTCGCGGTGAACGCCGTCGCGAGATGGATCGTCAACCGTCGCAAGGAATTCTCGGGAGCGAACTGACATGACCACCGCACCCGCATCCACCCCCACGCGCGTCGCGTCGGCTTCGCACGCGTCGCTGTCGACGGGTCACCTGCCCAAGTGGGCCCCGTGGGCCCTGCTCGCCGGCTCGCTGGCGGTGATCGGCGCCGTCTTCGCCGTCATGACCGCCGCCTCCGGGAGCGAGTTCTCGGTCGGCGGATGGGTCGTGCTCTCCATCGTCGCCTACCTCGTGCTGATCTACGTGGTCTCACGCATCGTCGAAGGCCGCAGGCGGGCGTTCGACCGGTTCGTCACCGGCCTCGTGGCGAGCGCCTTCGCGATCGCGATGGTCCCGCTCGTCTCGGTCTCGTGGACGGTCGTCAGCAGCGGAGTCGCGCGCTTCGACGCGACGTTCTTCTCGAGCTCGATGCGCGGCGTCCTCGGCGAAGGCGGCGGCGCCGTCCACGCGATCTGGGGCACCGTGCTCATCACGCTCGCCGCCGCCGTCATCTCGATCCCGATCGGGCTCATGGCCGCGATCTACCTCGTCGAGTACGGGCAGACGGCGAGGCTGGGCAACGCGATCACGTTCCTCGTCGACGTGATGACCGGCATCCCCTCGATCGTGGCCGGCCTGTTCGCGTACGCGGTGTTCGCCCTCGTCTTCGGACCGGGCGTGCGCCTGGGCATCGCGGGGGCCGTCGCGCTCGCGGTGCTGATGATCCCCGTCGTCGTGCGCTCGAGCGAGGAGATGCTGCGTCTCGTGCCGAACGAGCTGCGCGAGGCATCCTATGCACTCGGCGTGCCGAAGTGGCTGACGATCGCGAAGGTCGTGCTGCCGACCTCGATCGCCGGCATCACGACGGGCGTCATGCTCGCGATCGCCCGCGTCATCGGGGAGACCGCGCCGCTGCTGATCACGGCCGGGTTCACGGATGCCCTGAACGTCAACCTCTTCGACGGCCGCATGCAGACGATGCCCGTGTTCATCTACTCGCAGTATGCGTACAAGGGCATCCCCCCGGAGGCGTACGTCGATCGCGCGTGGGCCGCCGCCCTCACCCTCATCCTCATCGTCATGGCGCTCAACCTCATCGCGCGCCTGGTCGCCAAGCTGTTCGCCCCCAAGACCGGCCGCTGAGCCCTTAAGGAACCGACCACCGTGTCAAAGAGCATCGAAGTCAACGACCTCAACGTCTACTACGGCGACTTCCTCGCCGTGGAGGGCGTCTCCCTGGAGATCGAGCCGCGCAGCGTGACCGCCTTCATCGGGCCGTCCGGCTGCGGCAAGTCGACCTTCCTGCGCACCCTCAACCGTATGCACGAGGTCATCCCCGGCGCACGCGTGGCCGGCGAGGTGCTGCTCGACGGCGACGACCTGTACGGACCGAACGTCGACCCCGTGCTCGTGCGGCGACAGGTCGGCATGGTGTTCCAGCGGCCGAACCCGTTCCCCACGATGTCCATCAGGGAGAACGTGCTCGCGGGCGTGAAGCTCAACAACAAGCACATCTCCAAGAGCGACGCCGATGCGCTCGTGGAGCGGTCGCTTCAGGGCGCGAACCTGTGGAACGAGGTCAAGGATCGCCTCGGCAAGCCCGGATCGGGTCTGTCCGGCGGCCAGCAGCAGCGACTGTGCATCGCGCGCGCGATCGCGGTCTCTCCCGACGTGCTCCTGATGGACGAGCCCTGCTCGGCGCTCGACCCGATCTCGACGTTCGCGATCGAGGAGCTCATCGCCGAATTGAAGAGCGCCTACACGATCGTCATCGTGACGCACAACATGCAACAGGCGTCGCGGGTGTCGGACCGCACGGCGTTCTTCAACATCGCCGGCACCGGCAAGCCCGGAAAGCTCATCGAGTACGCCGACACGACGACGATCTTCACGACGCCGTCGGTGCAGGCCACGGAGGACTACGTCTCGGGTCGCTTCGGGTAGGTGCGGGCGGGATGCCGGCTCCCGGCATCCTGCGCCGCCGGCATCCCGCTCCGCCGGCATCCCGCTCCGCCGAGAAAGGCCGCTGCGCGCCAGACGCACGTGCGCCTCACGCGCAGCGAGCTGTCTCAGCGCAGTCCGCCCCACACGCGACGCGCAGCGAGCTGTCTCGGCACGCCCAGCGGGGCAGGTTCCAGCCGGGCGGGCGCGGCGTCGGAGCGGGGGCGCCGTCAGTTCCGCGGGCTCAGCAGGTAGCGGTTGAGCCCGGCGGTGAAGTCCCTGTCGACCGGCACCGGCGTGCCGTCGATCGCGATGACCGGGGCGGCGAGCCGGATGCTGGAGACGAGCCATACGGCATCCGCCCGTGACAGCCCCGAAGCCGGAACGGTCTCGTACCCGGTCGCGTATCCCTGCTCCTCCAGGCGCGCGAACAGGCTCAGCTGGGTCGTGCCGTGCAGGATGCCGGCGCCCGGCGCGGGCGTCACGAACCGGTCGCCCCGCCGCAGCACCACCGACGACGTCGGCCCCTCCAGCACCACGCCGTCCGACGACACGAAGATCGCGTCGTCGGCGCCGCGGCGCTTGGCCTCGCGGATCGCCGACATGTTCACCGCGTACGACAGCGTCTTCGCGCCGAGCAGCAGCCACGGCGCCCGCGCGGGCGCGCCGCTGTCGAACCCGCGGTCGAGCGTGACGACGCGGATGCCCTCGGAGCGCGCGCGGGCGTTGTCGGGCGACGCCGCGGCGGTGATCCATGCCGTCGGCGCCGGTCCGTGCTCGATGCCGCGGCTGAGAATGAGGCGGATGACGTGCTCCCCTGGCCCGCACTCGCGCGCCGCGCGCGCCACCGCCTGCCGCCACTGCGTCTCGTTCGGAGCGGGCAGGTCGCACAGCCGCGCGGAGTGCGCGAGGCGGTCGACGTGCGCGGCGACCTCTTGCGCGTGCCCGTCGACCACGCCGATCGACTCGAAGATGCCGTCGCCGCGCTGTGTGCTCAGCTCGCCGACGCGCAGCGCCGGTGCACCGGCGTCGACGACCGTGAACGTCTCGGAGAAGTCGGCGAGGGCCGAGTCGGATGCCGCCGGCTCGATCATGAGGCAGAAGCACCAGGTCATGGTCCGAGCCTACGCGGCGGGAATGCACGACCGCGGGGCTCGGTTACACTGGATCGGCCGGGCCGCAGTAACCCCGGGCTCCATCTTCTGCCGCTGCGAGCGGCCTCGCGCCGAGAGGCGTTCTGCGGCCCGGCGCTTCCCGTCCCGGCCCCTCCCGGCACTTCCCGTCCCGGCCCTTCCCCGCGAGCGTCGACCGCCGCCTGTGCGCCGAGACAGCTCGTTGCGCGTCAGACGCATGTGCGTCTCTCGCGCAGCGGCCATTCTCAGCGGCGGCCGCCGGCGGCCCGGGGCCGGGCACACGGGAGCGGATGCGTCAGGTCAGCGCCTGCATGCGCCACAGCGCCGCGCACGCGGCGAGGTCGCCGGCGTACGTCGACAGCCGGAGCGCGCGGGTCGTGAAGGCCGTCCCCCGCTCCGGCTCGGTCGCCTC
>JASGDZ010000341.1:0-13675 GCA_047606835.1 Microbacterium sp.
CGCGCGGCCGGCCCCGAGCCGCCACGCGGCGACGCCGAAGGCCAGCGCGTCCATGCGGGCGACGACGCCCGCACGCGGCGCGGTGACCGTGTGCGTCTCACGCGCGGCGGGCAGCGGGGCATCCGGGTCGCCGTCCTGCGCGCGGATCATGGCGCGCCACACGTCCATCGCGCGTCCGTCGGCCAGCGCCGCCTCGACGTCGGCGTCGGGCCGGCCCGCGAGGGCGAGCATCTCGCGTGCGAGGGCGACCGTGAGCTCGATCACGTCGGAGGGGCCTCCGCCGGCGAGCACCTCGACCGCCTCGCGCACCTCGTTGGCGTTTCCGATCGCGAGCCCGAGCGGCGTGTTCATGTCCGTCAGCAGCGCCGTCGTCGTCACCCCCGAGTCGCTGCCGAGCTCGACCATCGTGCGCGCGAGCTCGCGCGCACGGTCGAGGTCGCGCATGAACGCGCCCGAGCCGAACTTGACGTCGAGCACGAGCGCGCCGGTGCCCTCCGCGATCTTCTTGGACATGATGCTCGACGCGATGAGCGGGATCGCCTCGACCGTGCCGGTGACGTCGCGCAGCGCGTAGAGCTTCTTGTCCGCGGGGGCAAGGCCGCTCCCGGCCGCGCACACCACCGCGCCGACGTCGCGCAGCTGCGCGAACAGCTCGTCGTTCGACAGCGCCGCGCGCCACCCGGGGATCGACTCGAGCTTGTCCAGCGTGCCGCCGGTGTGCCCGAGCCCACGGCCGGACAGCTGCGGCACCGCGACGCCGAACGAGGCGACGAGCGGCGCCAGCGGCAGCGTGATCTTATCGCCCACGCCCCCCGTGGAGTGCTTGTCGACGGTGCTCTTGCCGAGGCCGGCGAACGACATCCGCTCGCCCGAGGCGATCATCGCGTCGGTCAGCACGCGGATCTCGTCGCGCGACATCCCGTTGAGCAGCACCGCCATCGCGAACGCCGACATCTGCGCGTCGGAGACGTACCCGCGCGTGTAGGCGTCGACCATCCAGCGCAGCTCCGGCTCCGGGATCGGATGCCGATCGCGCTGGGCGCGGATCACGTCGACCGCGTCGAACGGCTCGGCGAGGCCCTCCCCCGCCTGCAGACGGGTCACCGCGCCGCGTCCTCGAGGTCGCCCGGGCCGAAGGCGTCGGGCAGCACCTCGTCGATCGTGCGGATGCCCGACACGGTCTCCAGCAGCATCCCGGGCAGCGCGAACTCGTAGAGCAGCTGCCGGCAGCGCCCGCACGGCATGATCGTCTCGCCGTTGCCGTTCACGCACACGAACGCGACCAGCCGGCCGCCGCCGGTGAGGGCGAGCTCCGACACGAGCCCGCACTCGGCACACAGGCCCACGCCGTACGACGCGTTCTCGACGTTGCAGCCCTGCACGATCCGCCCGTCGGAGACGAGGGCGGCGGCCCCCACGCGATAGCGCGAGTACGGCGCGTACGCGCGGCCCATCGCCTCCACCGCCGCGGTGCGCAGCTCGTCCCAGTCGATGTCGGTCACGGGCGCATCACTCCTTGACGTACGGCTTTCCAGCGGCTCTGGGACTGACCGCCGGGCCGACGAGGACGGCGACGGCGATCAGGGTGACGAGGTACGGCGTCATCGCGATGAGGTCGGGGGGGATCTCGGAGCCAACCTGCCCCGCCCAGATCCGGAAGTTGCGCGAGAATCCGAACAGCAGCGCGGCGGAGGCGGCGAGGAACGGGTTCCAGCGGCCGAGGATGACGCACGCCAAGGCGATGAAGCCCTGCCCCGCGCTCATGTCCCGCACGAACGGGCCGATCGAGCCGAGGGTCAGCGCGGCACCGCCGAGGCCCGCGATGAGTCCCGCGGCGGTCACGGTCCAGAACCGCCAGCGGTTGACGTTGATGCCGACCGTGTCGGCGGCGAGCGGGTGCTCGCCCAGCGCGCGGATCCGCAGCCCCCACGTGGTCTTGAACAGCACGAACCACACGAGCGGCACGAGCACGAACATGAGGTAGGTCGTGATGCGGTGGTCGAACAGCACGGGACCGATGACCGGGATGTCGGACAGCAACGGGATCGGCAGGAACGGCAGCGTGCCCGGGAAGTTGAGCTGCTCGCTGTTGTCGTTGAGCAGCGCCGCGTAGAGGAAGTTGGTGAGGCCGCTCATGAGGCCCACGAGCACGACGCCGACGACGATCTGATCGACGAGGTAGGTGATCGAGAACGCCGCGAGCACCATGGCCACGAGGGCGCCCGTGACCATGCCGGCGACGAGGCCGACGGCCAGGTTGTCGGTGACGCTCGCGACGACGGCCGAGGTGAAGGCGCCTCCGAGCAGCTGGCCCTCGATCGCGATGTTCACGATGCCGACGCGTTCGCCGACGACTCCTGCGAGGGCCCCGAAGACGACCGCCGCCGACAGGCTGATGGCGCCCGTGAGCAGGAACACGACGGGCACCGAGCCGCCCGCGCCCGTGTTGGCGAGCAGCGTCGTCAGGAACGCGAAGGCCACCAGCACCGACAGCCACAGCGGCACCGGGCGACGCCGCCACGCGAGCCGGAAGGCGAACCCGGCCGCGACGAGGGCGATGCCGCCCAGCGCGAGGCACAGGCCCCGCGACGAGACGACGTACGGGTCGAGCCGGACGGCGTCGCCCGACTCGGACCACACGAAGCGCACGTCCTCGGCGGAGCCGAGGAGCCCGAAGCCTGCGAAGGAGACGGCGGCGAGCACCGCCAGCACGACGGGGGTCTTGAACGTGCGAGGGGCGTCGATGCGGGCGGCGACGGACGCCTGCGGCACGGCGATGGCGGTCACTGCTCCAGCTCCTTGCCCTCCAGCGCGGGCTTTCGACCCGTGCCGACCTGCGGCAGCTCGGCGCGCGGCTCGGGCAGGAAGCGGAAGATCGCCCGCACCAGCGGCGGCGCCGCGATGAACAGGACGATGAGGCCCTGCACGACCGCCAGCACCTCGGGCTGCACGTCGACGACCTGCATCGCGGGCCCGGCCGCCTTCATCGCCCCGAAGAGGATGCCGGCCGACAGCACGCCGAGCGCGGTCGAGCCGCCCAGCAGCGCCACGGTGATGGCGTCGAAGCCGATGCCCGAGTCGATCGACGGGCTGAAGCTGCCCGAACGGCCGAGCGCCTGGTTGATGCCGGCGAGGCCGACGAACAGCCCCGACAGCACCATCGCCACGAGGTACATGCGCTTCACGTTCACGCCGCTCGTCGCAGCGGCGTCCGGATTCAGCCCGACCATGCGCAGCCGGAACCCGAGCGTGGAGCGCTCGACGAGCCACCAGTAGGCCGCGACGGCGACGAGGCACAGCACGAAGCCGAGGTGCAGGTTGAAGCCGTCGCCGAGGATGCCCGGCAGCTGAGCGGTCGCGTCGGGCGGCCGCGTCGACGGGTTGTTTCCCGCGTCCATGTCGTGCAGGACCGGCGTGCGCATGAGGTAGGTGACAAGGCTCACGGCGATGTAGTTGAGCATGATCGTGACGATCACCTCGTGGGCGCCCGTGCGCGCCTTGAGCAGTCCCGCGATCCCCGCCCACAGCGCGGCGCCGACGAACCCGAACAGCATCGCGACGACGAGGTGGACGCCGTACGGCAGGTGGAACTGGAAGCTCGCGAACGCCGCGAACGACGCGGCCATCAGCAGCTGGCCCTGGCCGCCGATGTTGAACAGGCCGGCGCGGAATCCGAGCGCGATGCCGAGCCCCGCAGCGATCAGGGGGCCGGCGAACCGCAGGGTCTCGGTGAGGGGTCGGACGGCGCCGGCGAACGTGTCGGCGCGGTAGTTGTAGATCGCGCCGCGGAACATCGCGGAGTACGCCTCCGACGCCGCCGACCACGCCGCCGCGAAGAAGTCGCTGGGACGGGCGAAGAAGTACGGCAGCGTCTGCAGCACGTCCTCGTTCGTGAAGACGATGAGGAGCGACCCGATCGCGAGCGACAGGACGACGGCGCACACGATGCGCACGAAGCCGCCGGCCGCGATGTCGTGCAGCACGTCGCGCCACACCGGGCTCGGCGCCTTCTCCGTGCCGCCGCTGTCGGTCTCGGTGACGACGACCCCCGTCACTCGATCACCCCCGCCATGAGCTGCCCCAGCCTCTCGCGCGGGGTGCCCGCCGGGACGATGTCGATGATCCTGCCGCGGTACATGACGGCGATGCGGTCGGCGAGGGCGAGCACCTCGTCGAGCTCGGTCGAGATGATGAGCACAGGCACGCCCCGATCGCGCACGTCGACGATGCGCTCGTGGATGAACTCGATCGATCCGACGTCGACGCCGCGAGTGGGCTGCGACGCGATGAACAGCCGCAGCTCGCGACTGAGCTCGCGAGCGAGCACGACCTTCTGCTGGTTGCCGCCGGACAGCCGCCCCGCCGCCGTGAGGATGCTCGGCGTGCGCACGTCG
Organism: Microbacterium sp.; assembly: GCA_047606835.1. GTDB lineage: Bacteria > Actinomycetota > Actinomycetes > Actinomycetales > Microbacteriaceae > Microbacterium. The sequence continues at coordinate 4,395 of JASGDZ010000341.1, forward strand.
AACTCGGCGACGGCGGCGCGCGCGAACTGGTCGCGGTGGGCGAGGTCGAGCGACCAGCGCTTGGTGAACGGGCCCCGGAAGCTGCGGTCGAGCATGAGGTTCTCGGCGATCGAGTACTCGGCGACCAGCCCGTCCTTCTTGCGGTCCTCCGGGACGAACCCGACGCCCGCGTCGAGCACGTCGCGCACCGACGCGCCGACGAGCTCGCGGTCGCCGAGGCGGATCGAGCCGAACACCCCCGAGCGCACGCCGAGGATCGCCTCGGTGAGCTCGGTCTGGCCGTTGCCCTGCACGCCCGCGACGGCGACGATCTCACCCTCGTGCACGTCGAAGCTGACGTCGTCGATGAGCCGGACGCCGCGCCGGTCGAAGACGGTCAGACCCGTGACCTGCAAGGCGACCGGCCCCGGATGCGGCGGCGACTTCTCGACCGTGAGCTCCACCTCGCGTCCGACCATGAGCGCGGCGAGCTCGGCGGACGAAGCCGTCGGCCGGGCCGTGCCGACCACTCTGCCCAGCCGGATGATCGTGATGCGGTCGGCCACGGCCTTGACCTCGCGCAGCTTGTGGGTGATGAAGACGATCGACGTGCCGGCATCCGCGAGCCGGCGCATCGTCGCGATGAGCTCGTCGGTCTCCTGCGGGGTGAGCACCGCCGTCGGCTCGTCGAGCACGAGCACGCGGGCGTCCCGGGAGAGCGCCTTGACGATCTCGACCCGCTGCTGCACCCCCACCGGCAGGTCGTCGACGACGGCGTCCGGATCGAGGTCGAAGCCGAACCGGTCGGAGATCTCGCGCACGCGGGTGCGCGCGGCGGCGAGGTCGAGGATGCCGTGCCTGGACGGCTCGTGGCCGAGCATGACGTTCTCGGCCACCGTGAAGACGGGGATCAGCATGAAGTGCTGATGCACCATGCCGATCCCGGCCGCCATCGCCTGACCGGGGCCGCTGAACTGCACGGGCACGTCGTCGAGGAGGATCTCGCCCTCATCGGCCTGGTAGAGGCCGAACAGCGTGTTCATCAGGGTCGACTTGCCGGCCCCGTTCTCGCCGAGGAGCGCGTGGATCTCCCCGGGCTCCACGACGATGCTGATGTCGTCGTTGGCCACCAGCGACCCGAAACGCTTCGTGATGCCGCGCAGCTCGAGTTTCATGGTGCGTCCATCCTGCCCGAGGAGGGCCGGTCGCGGGAAGGTCGAACGGGCGCGTGCCGAGACGACCGATGGTCGCCCCGGCACGCGCCGCACGTCGACGGTCAGGAGGTCGGGATCGGCACGATGCTGCCGTCGATGATCCCGGCCTTCAGCTCCTCGAGCTTGTCCTTCACCTCTTGCGGGACCTTGTCCTCGAACGCGCCGAAGTCGCTCAGCGCGGTGCCGTCGTTCTCCAGCGTCCCCACGTACGGGTCGACCGAGAACTCGCCGCCGGAGGACAGGTCCTTGATGACGTCGAACACGGCCTGCGTCATGCGCTTCTCGACCGACGTGAGCACGAGGTCGGCGTACTCGGGCGAGGTGACGGCGATGTCCTTGTCGACGCCGAGGAACACCGCGTCGCTGCCGGACTCGTTGATCGCCTCGGCGGTGGAGGCGAACAGGCCGCCCGCGACCGGGAAGATGACGTCGGCGCCGTCGGCGAGCTGGCCCTTCGAGATGGCCTTGGCGCCCTCGGTGTCGCCGAACGACAGCTCGGGGTCGGTGAACGAGCCGGTGCCGGCCTCGGGATCGCGACCGAGCACCGTGATCTCGGTCCCGGTCTCGTCCTCGTAGTACTTGGCCCCGTAGTAGAAGCCGTCCATGAACGCCGTCACGGCGGGGATGTCGAGGCCCCCGTAGGTGCCGATCGTCTTGGTCGTGCTGTAGGCGGCCGCCAGGTACCCGGCGAGGAAGCTCGACTGGTCCATCGCGTAGGTGATGGGCTTGAGGTTGGTCTGGCCCTGGTTCCAGCCGTCGATCCACACGAAGTGCGAGTCGGGGTTGGCGTCGGCGACGGTGAAGATCGTGTCGTTGAGGGAGAAGTTGAACCCGACGGCGAACGTGACGTCGCAGCCGGCCTCGACCATCTGGGTCAGGTTCGGCTCGAAGTCCTCGGTGTCGTTCGACTCGGCGTCGGCGAGCTGCACGCCGAGCTCCTCTTTGGCTTTCACCAGGCCGTCGTAGGCGGCCTCGTTGAAGCTCTTGTCGTTCCAGCTGCCCTCGTCGGAGACGGCACAGGCCAGGAAGTCGACCTCGGGGACCGACGACGAGGTGTCGCTCGTGTCGGTGGGCGCCGCCGCGCACGCGGACAGGAGCAGGCCGGCGACGCCGACGAGCGCGGCGGAGCCGAGCGTCCGCCTACGGGTGAGTGATTTCACGGGTGTCCTCTCTTGGCAAAGAGCCCGGCCGATGCCGGATACAGCCACGTTACGATGTGTGACGCGGTCCTACCCAGCCGCGGGAGGCTCTGCACCCAAACAGTTACCAGCCCGCAACCGGACGCGGGCGATCCGGCTCACAGGCCGATGATCGCGCGCGAGGGCTCGATCTGCGCCGACACGAGGTCGCAGATGTAGCGGAAGAACGCGTCCGCGTCGACCCGCTCGACCACGCGCGCGTTGGGGGCGAGTCCGTGCACGCCCCACGACATCGCGGCATAGCCGCGGGTGAGGTCGGACTGCGTCTCGACGTCGACCGCATACGGCGCCGACTGCAGCACCAGCTCCGGATGCAGCAGCACGGCCGCCGTGAGCGAGTCGGGGTGGGTCGAGCCCGGGATCCCGACCGACTCGTCGAAGGCGAGGGTCGTCGCCACGATGCGCGAGAAGAACCGTGCCAGCGTGGTGTCGATCGCGGCGATCTCGGCGAGCTGCGCGCGCGAGAAGACCGCATCGCGCAGCGTCAGCGGATCCCACGGCACCACCGTCAGGTCGAAGCCCGCGGCGAAGACGGCCTTGGCCGCGTCGGGGTCGACGTAGAAGTTGTACTCGGCGGCGGCGGTGATGTTGCCGCGGCCGTTGTTGGAGCCGCCCATCACGAACAGCTCGCCGACGTTGGTGGCGAAGGCCGGGTCGCGCTCGGCCGCGGCGGCGATGTTGGTGAGGGGTCCGATCGCGACGATGCGCAGCTGGCCCGCGTGCTCCGCGGCGAGCCGCACCAGCGCGTCGACGCCGTGCTCGTCGGCCACGTCCCACGTCTCGTCCGACATCCCGAGGCCCCCAGAGCCGTCGCCGTGCACGTTCTCCGCCGACACCCACTCCCGCACGAGCGGCTCACGGCGGCCGAGATGGATCGGCACCTGGCCGAGGCGCCCCGCGACCGCCAGCGTGAGGTGCGCGTTGTGCACCTGGCGGTCGAACCCCACGTTGCCGGCGACCATCGTGATCGCCCGCAGATCGGCCGCGGGGTCCAGGAGCCCGACCAGCAGCGCGACGCAGTCGTCCTGCGCGGTGTCGGTGTCGATGACGAGCGGGATCGTCACAGCACGTCGCCCCGGCCGGTGAGCTTGAGCGCGTCGACGACGCCCTTGACGCGCTGCGCGTGCTCGGTCGTCGTGACCAGCAGCGCGTCGTCGGTGTCCACGATGATGACGTCTTTGACGCCGATGACGCTGATCACGCGGTGGGTCTGGCTCACCAGGATGCCGCTCGCCGTGTCCGCCAGGACGCGCGCGTTCTGCCCGAGGATCGCGAGGTTGTCCTTGCGCCCGCCCGAGTTGAGCTTGGCGAGGCTCGCGAAGTCGCCGACGTCGTCCCAGTCGAAGTGGCCGGGGATGACGGCGAGCCGTCCCTTCTCGGCCGCCGGCTCGGCGACCGAGTAGTCGATCGCGATCTTCGTGAGCGTCGGCCACACGCGGTCGACGACGGGCCCGCGCGCGTCGCGGTCGTCCCACGCCTCGGCGAGGTCCATGAGCCCCGCGTACAGGTGCGGCTCGTTCTCCGCGATCTCTCCGAGGAGCACGTCGGCGCGGGCGATGAACATGCCCGCGTTCCACAGGTAGGAGCGGTCGGCGTAGTACTCGCGCGCCGTGTCCAGGTCGGGCTTCTCCACGAACCGTTCGACGGTCGTCGCCTCCGGGGCTCCCGGGATGACGATCTCCCCGCCCTTCTTGATGTACCCGAACCCGACGGAGGGCTCGATGGGGGGGATGCCGATCGTGCAGATGTATCCCTCGCGCGCGACGGCGACCGCCTGCTGCACCGCCCATTCGAAGACCTGGGTGCCGCGGATGACGTGGTCGGCGGCGAACGATCCGACGATGACGTCGGGCTCGCGGTGCGCGAGGATCGCCGCCGCGAGGCCGATCGCGGCGGTCGAGTCGCGCGGCTCGGACTCGAGGAACACGTTGCGGTCGGGGATGTCGGGCAGCTCCTTCTCCACCGCCGCCCGGTGCGCGCGCCCGGTGACGACGGCGATGCGGTCGTGACCGGCCAGCGGCTGGAGCCGGTCCCACGTGTCTCGCAGCAGGGAGTGGCCCGATCCGGTGAGGTCGTGCAGGAACTTCGGCGCGTCGGCGCGCGACAGCGGCCACAGCCGGCTGCCGATCCCGCCCGCGGGGATGACGGCGTAGAAGTCCTCGATCGCACCTGACATGCCTCACAGGGTATCCCGTCGGATGTAAGGCTGTCCTTCGTCGCCGCGGCGCGAGCGCCGGGAATAGGATCGGAGCACAGGTTGCAATCAAGGAGGACGGCCGTGTCTGCACCAGCACGCGTCACACCGTCGGTCGCGGAGACCACCTCGACGACCCCCCGCGGCACGCTCTACCGAGGGCACGAGGGCATGTGGTCGTGGGTGCTCCACCGCATCACCGGCGTCGCGATCTTCTTCTTCCTGCTCGTGCACGTCCTCGACACCGCGCTGGTGCGCGTCTCGCCCGAGGCGTACAACGCCGTCATCGGCACCTACAAGAACCCGGTCATGGCGCTCGGCGAGGTCGTGCTGGTCGCGGCGATCGCGTATCACGCCTACAACGGGCTGCGCATCATCCTGGTCGACTCGTGGTCGTGGGCGACCCGCCATCAGCGTCAGCTGTGGTGGGGCGTGCTCGGCCTGTGGGCGGTGACGATGCTCGGCTTCGCCCCGCGCCATCTCATGCTCGCGTTCGCGTCGGGAGGGGGGCACTGACATGACCGGCACGATCGCCGACCCCCGCTCCCCGCTCGCGTCGTCGCGCGGGAGGGCGCGCAACCTGGAGAAGTGGGGCTGGGTCTACATGCGCGTCTCCGGCGTGCTGCTGATCGTCCTCATCTTCGGCCACCTGTTCGTCAACCTCATGGTCGGCGAAGGCATCCACGGCATCGACTTCGCCTTCGTCGCGGGCAAGTACGCGACCCCGTTCTGGCAGTGGTGGGACGTGCTGATGCTGTGGCTCGCGCTCGTCCATGGCGCGAACGGCATGCGCACGATCGTGAACGACTACGTCTCGGGGCCGCGGGTGCGCGCGGTGCTGCTGTGGGCGATCGGGCTCTCCGCCGCACTGCTGATCCTGCTCGGCACGCTCGTCGTCTTCACCTTCGACCCCTGCCCCGCGGGCTCGCCGGCCGAGCTGCTGCCCAGCTTCTGCGCCGACCTGTGACGCCGAGAGAACCGAGATAGAGGCATCCCACCCGTGAGCACGCAGACCACCAGCGACGGAGCCGTCAAGGACGGCGTCCACTACCACCAGTTCGACATCGTCATCGTCGGAGCCGGAGGAGCCGGGATGCGGGCCGCGATCGAAGCCGGACCGGGCGCGAAGACGGCCGTCATCACGAAGCTCTACCCCACCCGGTCGCACACCGGCGCGGCGCAGGGCGGCATGGCGGCGGCGCTCGCCAACGTCGAAGAGGACTCGTGGGAGTGGCACACGTTCGACACCGTCAAGGGCGGCGACTATCTCGTCGACCAGGACGCCGCCGAGATCCTCGCGAAAGAGGCGATCGACGCCGTCATCGACCTGGAGAACATGGGCCTGCCGTTCAACCGCACGCCCGAGGGCAAGATCGACCAGCGCCGCTTCGGCGGCCACACCGCCGACCACGGGAAGACCCCGGTGCGCCGCGCGTGCTACGCCGCCGACCGCACCGGCCACATGATCCTGCAGACCCTCTTCCAGAACTGCGTCAAGCTCGGCATCAACTTCTTCAACGAGTTCTACGTGCTCGACCTCGTCACGGTCGGCACGGGCAAGGACACCAAGGTCGCCGGGGTCGTCGCGTACGAGCTGGCCACCGGCGACCTGCACGTGTTCCAGGCGAAGGCCGTGATCTTCGCCACCGGCGGCTTCGGGAAGATCTTCAAGACCACCTCGAACGCGCACACCCTCACCGGCGACGGCGTCGGCATCGTGTGGCGCAAGGGCCTGCCGCTGGAGGACATGGAGTTCTTCCAGTTCCACCCCACCGGGCTGGCGGGACTCGGCATCCTGCTCACCGAGGGCGCGCGCGGGGAGGGCGCGATCCTGCGCAACGCGTCGGGCGAGCGGTTCATGGAGCGCTACGCCCCCACGATCAAAGACCTCGCGCCGCGCGACATCGTGAGCCGCTGCATGGTGCAGGAGGTCGCGGAGGGCCGCGGCGCCGGCCCGCACCGCGACTACGTGCTGCTGGACTGCACGCACCTGGGCGCCGAGGTGCTGGAGACGAAGCTCCCCGACATCACCGAGTTCGCCCGCACGTATCTGGGCGTGGACCCGGTGGTCGAACCCGTGCCGGTCATGCCCACGGCGCACTACGCGATGGGCGGGATCCCCACCAACAACGACGCCGAGGTGCTCGTCGACAACACCACGGTCGTGCCGGGACTGTACGCGGCCGGCGAGTGCGCGTGCGTGTCGGTGCACGGCTCGAACCGCCTCGGCACGAACTCCCTGCTCGACATCAACGTGTTCGGCAAGCGCGCAGGACGCAACGCGGTCCGATACGTCGAGACCGCCGAGTTCGTGCCGCTGCCCGACGACCCCGCCAAGGACGTGCGCGAGCTCATCGAGGGTCTGCGCGACAACCCGGGCACCGAGCGCATCGCGGTGCTGCGCAAGACCCTGCAGGACGAGATGGACCGCAAGGCCCAGGTGTTTCGCACCGAGGAGTCGCTGTCCGAGGTGCTCGGGGTGATCGGGGAGCTGCGGGAGCGCTACCGCAACGTGCACGTCGACGACAAGGGCAGGCGTTACAACACCGACCTGCTCGAGGCCGTCGAGCTCGGATTCCTCCTCGACATCGCCGAGGTGGTCGTCTACGCCGCCCGCAACCGCCAGGAGAGCCGCGGCGGACACATGCGCGACGACTACCCGAAGCGAGACGACGAGGCCTTCATGCAGCACACGATGGCGTACCTCAGCGGCGACGCGCACTCGTCGCACCCCGACGACCACATCCGGCTGGACTGGAAGCCGGTCGTGGTGACGCGCTACCAGCCGATGGAGAGGAAGTACTGAGGATGTCGACGGCTCTCGTGGAACCGGCGGCCGAGGAGCTCGACCCGTCTGCCGACACCGGCATCCAGTCGTACCTCGTCACGTTCATCGTGCGTCGCTTCAACCCGGAGGTCGACGAGGAGCCGCGCTGGGTCGACTACGACGTCGAGGTGTACTCCACCGACCGCGTGCTGGACGCCCTCCACAAGATCAAGTGGGAGGTGGACGGGTCGCTCACGTTCCGCAGGTCGTGCGCGCACGGGATCTGCGGGTCCGACGCGATGCGCATCAACGGGCGCAACCGGCTCGCCTGCAAGACCCTCATCAAGGACCTCGACATCTCCCACCCCATCTACGTCGAGGCCATCAAGGGCCTGCCGCTGGAGAAGGACCTCGTCGTCGACATGGAGCCGTTCTTCGCCTCGTACCGCGAGGTGAAGCCGTTCCTCATCGCGAACCAGGCGCCCGAGCCCGGCAAGGAGCGGATCCAGTCGATCGCGAATCGCGAGATCTTCGACGACACCACCAAGTGCATCCTGTGCGCGGCATGCACGTCGTCGTGCCCCGTGTTCTGGACCGACGGACAGTACTTCGGCCCGGCCGCGATCGTCAACGCGCACCGGTTCATCTTCGACTCGCGCGACGACGCCGCGGGCGTCCGCCTGGACATCCTCAACGACAAGGAGGGGGTGTGGCGCTGCCGCACCACGTTCAACTGCACCGAGGCGTGCCCCCGCGGCATCGAGGTGACGAAGGCGATCGCCGAGGTCAAGCAGGCCGTGCTGCGCGGCCGGTAGTGTGACGGCGTGGCCGAGAGCGGCTCACCGTCCTCGCCTGCGCGGCATCCGCCGCGACCGATCGCGGGCGCGCACCGTGCGTGGGTAGTGTGACTGGCGTGACCGACACGCGGGACTCGACGACGAGCGCGACCGCGCCGGGGCGCGAGGCCTCGACGCGCGATCGGGCCACGGGGCCGGTCCGGCTCGCCCAGCGCACCCTCGCCTCGTTCCCCGTGCGCGTGTGGCGGCACTTCCTCGACCACAGCGGGTTCCTGCTCGCTTCGGGGGTGAGCTACGGCACGATGTTCGCCACCTTCGCCACCGTGTACGTGGCGTTCGCGGCCGCGGGCATCTGGCTGGGCGGCAGCGCCGCCGCGGTTGACACGCTGGTCGCGGCCATCAACCGCTACATCCCCGGCCTCATCGCGGACGACGGACTGTTCACGACGGCGCAGGTGGCACAGGTCGCGCGAGACGCGCGCGGAGTGCTGGCCGTCACCGGTGCCGTCGCGATCGTCGTGGCGATCTGGACGGCGATCGGGTTCGTGTCGTTCGCGCGGCGCGCGGTGCGCAGCATCTTCGTGCTGCCGCCCGATCGCCGCAGCTTCGTGGTGCTCAAGGCGCGCGACCTCGTCGCCGCGATCGGGCTCGCCGTCGCTCTCGCCGTCGGCTTCTCCGTCGGCTCCGCCGGCACGTGGGCGCTCGGGCACGTCTTCGCCGCGCTGGGCGTGGACTCGCATTCGACGTGGTACGCGATCGGGATCGGCGTCGCCTCGCAGGCGGTCTCGTTCGCCGTGTTCGCGCTGACGCTGGGGGCGCTGCTGCGTTTCCTCACCGGCACCGCGCTGGGGTGGCGGGCGATCCGCTCCGGTGTGCTCATCGGCGCCGCGGGCCTCACGATGCTGCAACTGGCCACGGGCTACCTGATCGGCGCGGTGCCGCGCAACCCCCTGCTGGCGACGTTCGCGATCTTCGTGGGGATGCTGCTGTGGTTCCAGCTGACCGGCGTCATCCTGCTCAGCGCCGCGGCCTGGATCGCGGTCAAGGCGCGCGACGGCGGGATGCGGCTGCTGCCGCCGACGGCGGCGGAGCGGCGCGCCGCCGAGCACGATGCGCTCGTGCGCGCGGCGC
>JASGDZ010000342.1:0-9186 GCA_047606835.1 Microbacterium sp.
TCTCGGCCCTGCGGGCCTCGCCGGGCGGCCGAGGGTGTGGGCTGCGGGCCTCGCCGGGCGGCCGAGGGTGTGGGCTGCGGGCCTCGCTCGACCTCCGAGGGTGTGGCCGAGACCGTGCGCGCCTTCGCCGTCGAGCCCGGGCCGTCGCGTCTTGCGGCCGCGCGCGCGTGGATCGACGACGCCTACGCCGCCGACACCGTCGCCGAGATCGTGGCGAGACTGCGCGCCCGGCCGGAGGCCGAGGCATCCGCCACCGCCGACGCCCTGGAGACGCTCTCGCCGACGGGGCTCGCCGCGACACTCGCGGGCGTGCGCGCCGCGCGGGAGCTGCCCGACCTGCGCGCCGCCCTCGCGCAGGAGTACGCCGTGGTGATGTGGTTCGTCACCGGCCGCGCCGACCTCGTCGAGGGCATCCGCGCCCAGCTGGTGGACAAGGACCGCGAGCCGCACTGGCAGCCGGCGACGATCGCCGAGCTGGAGCCGGGCCTCGGGGAGTCTGCCCTCGCCCACCGGCCGGGCATCCCCCTGTGGGGCGCGACCTGAATCACCCGCGCCTCGGTGCGAGCGGGGTATCCTGACAGCCGCGCCGCTCACCACAGCGGTGCGCACCGCAGCGGCGCACAGGGAGGGCGCGTGTTCGACAGCCCGCTGTCGTCGTCGGCGTACGAGATCCTCGGCGTCGTCGCGACCGCCGACCACGAGGAGCTGCGTCGCGCCTACCGGCTGCGACTGCGCGAGACCCATCCCGACACCGGCGGCGACGCGGCCGGGTTCATCCTCGTACAGCGCGCGTGGGAGCTCGTGGGCACCCCCGAGGCGCGGGCGGCCTACGACCGCGGGCACGGCTTCGCAAGCGGCTCTGACGCCGGCGGCGCGGGCGGCACGGCGTCGACTCCCACCGCGGCGGGCTTCGCGGGATGGCGCCCCGCGAGACCGGCGGCGGACTCCCGACCGCGCGCCCGCTCCTACGGCCACCCCGGCGGCTGGCGGCGGGAGCGCTATCTGACCCTCGTGCGCGAATGGGCGGGGCGCGGCGTGGAGCTGGCCGACCCCTACGATCCGGCGCTCGTGCGCACCGCGCCGCGGGAGCTGCGCCGCATGCTCGCCGACGCGCTCGCCGAGGAGGCGACCGCGCGCACGGTCGCCGACCTCGGGATGGGGTTCACGGTGTGGCACGACGTCGCGATCGGCGCCGACCCCGAGGACAAGCTCGACCACGTCGTGCTCGGCCCGTCGGGCCTGTACGGCGTCATGTCCGAGGACTTCGGCGGCCCTGTCGGGTTCCGCCGGGGCGAGCTCACCGGTGCCGGCATCGGCCGGGTCGCACCGGTCACGGCGCTGCTCGCGCGCACGCGCGTGCTCGGCCGCGCCGCGCGGGTGCGCTTCGGCGGGGCGATCGTCGCGCTCCCCGACGACGACCTCGCGCAGGCGATCACGCCGCTGGGCACGGTGCGCGGGACGCCCGTCGTCGTGACGCGCCGCAGCGCGCTGGCGACCGTGCTGCGCCAGGGAGTTCCCGGCGCGCGCGACATCGGCGGCAACGAGCTGTTCGACATCCGCACCCGCCTGCAGCAGGCCGTGCGCTTCGTGTGAGCCGGGCTACGTCCCGAGCCCGAACAGCTCGACGGGATGCGTCAGCCGCCACCAGGGCGAGGGCTCCTCGACGTCGTCGGCGAGCGTCAGGTCGACGGTGTCGGTGTTCAGCGGCCCGGTCAAGGTGAGGGTGCCGACGACGTCGCCCTTCTGCTCGCCGCCGTCGAGCGAGACCGAGATCGTGGGGACGGCGGCGGCTTCGTTCCACAGCACGACCGAGGCGTCGTCGGCGGCGACGACGTCCACCGTCTCGCCCCACGCCGTCGTGACCTCGCCGGCGACCGTGCCCGCGGTGATCGACGGGAACGGCGTCAGCTCCTCCTCGAGCTGGGCGAGCAGCTTGCGGGTCGCGGAGAAGCGCGCCGAGCTGCTCTTCTGTCCGAGCACCGACGTGTACAGCCGCACGGTCGTCTCGCCGACCTCGACGTCCTTCGCGGTGAGCACGGCGTAGGTGTTCAGCGTTCCGGTCTTGACCCCCACGACGCCGGAGTCGGAGATCAGCGTGTTCGTGTTCTCCACCGTCCCGACGCCGGGGATCTTCGCCGACTCCTTCGCGACGATCTCGGCGATCACGGGGTTGGCGAGCGCCTCCTCGGCGAGGCGGATCAGGGCCGCGGGCTTCGCCTTGTTGGCCGAGTCGAACCCGCTCGGGTTCACGACGGTGATGCCCGTGATGTCGTGGGCCGCGAGCCACTCCTTCGCCGCCGCGGCGTACACCGCGTCGGTCGGCCACAGCTCCAGCGCGAGCCGGTCGGCGTAGTTGTTCGCCGATGCCAGCAGCATCGCCTCGAGCATCTGGTACTCCGTCAGGCTCCCGCCCACCGGCACGTTCAACGCCGACTGGCCCGATGCGAGATAGGAGTAGTACGTGGCCTGGTCCTGCGCTGTGAAGACGTACTCCGGACCCTTCTCGTCGAGCGCGAGCGGCAGCTCCTCCAGCACGAGCAGAGCCGTGACCACCTTGGTGATGCTCGCGATCTCGGCGCGCTTCGACGTGGATGCCACGGGCTCGCCGATCCCCGCGACGCCCGCCGCGGCGCTTCCCGCGGAGGGCCAATCCAGCGCCGAGGCGGCCGCGGCGCGGGGCTGCACCTGTCCCGCGGCGATCTGCGGCGGCACGGCCGTGAGCGGCCAGAGCAGGGCGGTCGCCGTGTAGGCGGCCACGACGATCAGCACGAGCGCGACGGGCAGCACCGTCGAGACCCGGAGGGAGCGCCGCAGCGGCGCCTCGGCCAGCAGGTCGGGCTCGTCCGTGCGCTCCGTCAGCGGCGGTGCGGCCACGCCCATGCCGCGCGCGGCATGGGCGTGCGCGAGCACGGCGGACGCGTCGAGCCAGCCGAGCGCCTCTGCGGTGGCGGGCGCCTGGGCGGTGGCCCCGCGGGAAGACCTGCGCAGCGACCGTCGCGTCGGAGGCGTGGGCTGCGCCTCGGTGTCTTCCAGGGTCACCCGCCTACGCTACCTCGTGATTCGCGGATATACTCGCCCACGAACCACGGGAGTCCGGTGTGCCGGGCTGAGAGGAAGCATCCGAGCTTCGACCGTCGAACCTGATCCGGATCATGCCGGCGCAGGGAGGAGATCACATGCGCGTTTCCCCGTCCGCATCCGTCAAGCGCTTGCGCTGGCGGGTCGTCGACATCGTCGTCGCCAGCGTCATCGCCGTCGCGTGCGCGTTCGTGTTCCTCGTCTGGAACCTCGCGTACGAGGTGCCGAGCGCGGTGCTGACGCCGTTGCTTCCCGGCCTGCAGGGGCTCGTCGCCGGTCCGTGGCTGATCGCCGGCGTGCTCGGCGGGCTCGTGGTCCGAAAGCCCGGCGCCGCGCTGTACACCGAGCTCGTCGCGGCCACCGTCTCGGCGCTCGTCGGAGCGCAGTGGGGGCCGCTCACGATGGTGTCGGGGCTGACGCAGGGCCTCGGCGCCGAGCTGGTGTTCCTCGTGTTCTGGTACGCGGTGTGGCGCCTGCCGGTCGCGGTGCTGGCGGGCGCCGGCGCGGGCCTCGCGTGCGGGATCACCGACCGCGTGCTGTGGTATCCGGGAGTCGACACGCTCTTCACCGTCGTGTACCTCGCGACGACGACCCTCTCCGGCGCCGCGATCGCGGGCGTCGGCGGCTGGTGCGCGATGCGCGGACTCGCCGCGACGGGCGCGCTCGGCCGCTTCGCCGCGGGGCGCGACGTCGCGCGCCGCGTCTGACGTGCCCGCTCCGGCACGCTTGGAGGCGCGCGGCTGGGGATGGCGCCACGCCACCCGCCGCGCGTGGGCGGTGTGCGACCTCGACCTGCGCGTCGAGCCCGGGGAGCGGGTGCTGCTGCTCGGCGCGTCGGGGTCGGGCAAGTCCACTGTGCTGCACGGCCTCGCGGGCGTGCTCGGCGGCGCCGACGAGGGCGAGGAGCGGGGCGCGCTGCTGATCGACGGCGCGCGCACCGCGGGCGTGCGGGGCCGCGCAGGGCTCGTGCTGCAGGATCCGGACGGCCAGGCGGTCCTCGCGCGCGTCGGCGACGACGTCGCGTTCGGGTGCGAGAACCTCGGGGTGCCCCGCGACGAGATCTGGGGTCGCGTCGCGGGCGCGCTGGACGCGGTGGGCCTTCGCGTGCCGCTCGATCGGTCGACGGCGGCGCTGTCGGGCGGGCAGAAGCAGCGGCTCGCGCTCGCCGGGGTGCTCGCGATGCGGTCGGGGGCGATCCTGCTCGACGAGCCGACCGCGAACCTCGATCCCGCCGGCGTCGTGGAGGTGCGCGACGCCGTGTCGCGCGCGGTGTCCGCGACCGGCGCGACGCTCGTGGTCGTCGAGCACCGCATCGACGTGTGGCTGCCGGTGGTCGACCGCGTGATCGTGCTGGGCACGGAGGGAGTGCTCGCCGACGGACCGGCGGATATCGTGCTCGCGGCCCGCGGCGCGGAGCTGGCCGCTGCCGGCGTGTGGGTGCCCGGCATCCCGCCCGCGTTCCCCCCTCGGCCTTCGGGCGTGCCCGGCGAGGCGCTGCTGCGGGGCGACGGCCTCGTCGTCGCGCGCCGTCGGGGCGAGCCTGTCGCGGGCCCCGTCGACGTCGAGGTGCGCGCCGGCGAGGTGCTCGGCGTCGTGGGGCGCAACGGCTCGGGCAAGTCGACCCTCGGCCTGACCGTGGCGGGGCTGCTGGCGCCGGAGGCCGGGCGCGTGGCGGCATCCCCTCTGCTCGCCGACGGGCTGAGGGGCGATCCCATCGCGTGGCCCGCGCGCGGACTGCTGACGCGCATCGGGACGGTGTTCCAGGAGCCCGAGCACCAGCTCATCGGCGCCACCGTGCGCGCGGAGCTGGAGGTGGGGCCGAGGGCGCTGGGGCTGGATGCCGGCGAGCTCGCCGCGCGCACGGGCGAGCTGCTGGAGCGTCTGCGCCTGGACCGGCTCGCCGAGGCGAACCCGTTCACCCTGTCGGGCGGCGAGAAGCGGCGGCTCACCGTCGCCGCGATGCTCGCCACGCGGCCGCGCGTCGTCGTGCTCGACGAGCCGACGTTCGGGCAGGATGCCGCGACGTGGGCCGAGCTCGTCGCGATCATCGCCGCGCTGCGCGACGAGGGTGCTGCGGTCGTGGCCATCAGCCACGACGAGCTCGTGCTCGACGCGCTGCACGCGCGCCGGCTCACGCTCGGGGGCGCCCCGAGACGCTCCTCGCGCCGACGCGCCTCGCACCGACGCGCCTCGCACCGACGCGGAGCATCCCGTGAGCCCCGCCGCCGGGCGCGGGGCCGTGGCCCGGCTCAACCCCGTCGCCAAGCTGGGCGCGTCGCTGGTCATCGCGGTGCCGCTCGTCTTCACGATCGACCCGGTGTCGGCGGGCGTTGCGTTGCTGCTGGAGCTGCCGCTGCTGCTTCTGGCGGGGATGCCGGTTCGGCAGCTGTTGCTGCGCACGCTGCCGGTGTGGATCGCCGCGCCGCTCACGGGCGTCACGATCGCGCTGTACGGCGCGCCGGCGGGCGAGGTCTACGTCGAATGGTTCGTCGTGCGGGTGAGCGAGGGCTCGCTGCTGCTCGCGCTGGCCACGGTGTTGCGCGTGCTGGCGATCGGCCTGCCCGCCGTCGTGCTGTTCGCGACCGTCGACCCCACCGACCTCGCCGACGGGCTCGCCCAGCTCGTGCGCCTGCCCGCCCGGTTCGTGCTCGGAGCGCTCGCCGGAATGCGCCTGCTGGGCCTTCTCGCCGACGACTGGCGGGCGCTCGCGTTGGCGCGCCGGGCGCGCGGGATCGCCGACCGGGGCCGCGTGCGCCGCGTGCTCGGCATGGCTTTCGCGCTGCTGGTGTTGTCGATCCGGCGCGGGTCGACGCTCTCGGTGGCGATGGAGGCGCGGGGATTCGGGGCATCCCCTCGTCGCACGTGGGCGCGCGCCTCGCGGTTCGCCGGCGGCGAGTGGATGCTGCTGCTCGCCGCTGCGGCGATCTCCGGCACCGCCGTCGCGATCGCCGTCGCGACCGGCTGGTGGAACCCGGTCCTGGTCCCTGCGGCGTGAGGGGCACGGGTTAGCCTGAACAGGTCGGCGTCGAAGGAGAACCCATGCACATCGACAGAGCCGCCGCCCTCGTCACGGGCGGTGCGAGCGGGCTCGGGCTCGCCACCGCGCGCCGCCTGGCGGCATCCGGCGCCGTCGTCACGATCGTCGACCTGGCGCGGTCGGCCGGTGCCGAGATCGCCGCCGAGCTCGGCGGCCGCTTCGAGCCCGCCGACGTCACGAGCGAAGAGCAGGTGCGCGCCGCCGTCGCCGCGGCCGCCGCCCTCGGCCCTTTGCGCGTCGTGGTCAACTGCGCCGGCATCGCGCGGCCCGCGAAGGTGCTCGACCGCGAAGGGAACCCCGGCAGCCTCGCCGACTTCGAGCGGATCGTGCGGATCAACCTGATCGGCACGTACAACGTCGTCGCCCAGGCGGCGTCGGCGATGATCGACAACGCCCCCGACTCCGACGGCGGCGACCGCGGCGTCATCGTCAACACGGCGAGCGTCGCGGCGTTCGACGGGCAGATCGGCCAGCCCGCGTACTCGGCGAGCAAGGGCGGCGTGCACGCCATGACGCTGCCGATCGCCCGCGAGCTGGCGCGCTACGGCATCCGCGTCTGCACGATCGCGCCCGGCATCATGGAGACGCCGATGCTCGCGGGCCTGGCCGAAGCCGCGCAGGCGAGCCTCGGCCAGCAGGTGCCGTACCCTGCCCGGCTCGGCCGGCCCGACGAGTATGCTTCGCTCGTGATGCAGATCGTCGAGAACGGCTACCTCAACGGCGAGACCATCCGTCTCGACGGCGCCATCCGGATGGCACCGAAGTGACCGCGGGGGAGCCGATCCTGTTCGCGGTGGACGACGGCCTCGCCCGCCTCACCCTCAACCGGCCCGCCCGGCTCAACGCGTTCGACGCCGACCTCGCGCGTGCGTGGGCGCGCGCGACGGCCGAGGCGACGGCCCGCGACGACGTCGGCGCGATCGTGCTGGATGCCGCAGGCCCCGCGTTCTGCGCCGGCGGCGACGTGGTCGCGATGGCGCAGACCATGGAATCCGGCGCCGACCTGACGGCATTGGCCGAGACCATCAACGGGGGCATCCGCGCGCTCGTCGGCTCGCACAAGCCGATCGTCGCGGCCGTGCAGGGCGCCGTCGCCGGCGGGGGGCTCGGGGTCATGCTGACGGCCGACTGCATCGTCGCGTCGGAGCGCGCGAAGTTCACGTCGAAGTACGCCAACATCGGCCTCACCCCCGACCTCGGCGCCACGACGCTGCTGCCCGCCGCGATCGGTCAGCGCCGCGCGCTGCGCCTGCTGCTGCAGGACGTCACGATCGACGCGGCCACCGCGCTGGAGTGGGGGCTCGTCACCGAGGTGGTGGAGCCGGATGCCGTCGCCGCCCGCGCCGACGAGATCGCCCGCTCCTGGCTCGACGGCGCGACCGGCGCGTTCGGGCAGGCGAAGCGGCTCGTGCGCACCGGCGCGGGCCGCACGTTCGACGAGAACCTCGCCGACGAGGCCGCCACGATCGGCGCCGGGTTCGACACCCCCGAGGCGAAGGCGCGCATCGCCGCGTTCGTCGCCCGCTCGTCCCAGAAGGGCTGAGGGCACAGCCTTCGCGCGGGCTCGTCCCCTACCCTTGAGGAATGTCCTCGTCGTCCGATCCGCCGCGCGTGCGCCAGGTGCGGCCTAGGACGGCGCCCGCGGCCCCTGCCGCACCGCAGGTGCGGCCGAGGACGGAGGGCTGGACGCAGCAGAAGGACGCCGACGGCCGCCCGCTGCTGCAGTTCGCGAGCCCCAAGCGCGGCAAGCCGCCGGTGCACCTCGCCGACCTCACTCCCGAACAGCGCGTCGAGAAGGCGATCGAGCTCGGGATGCCGGGCTTTCGCGCGCGGCAGCTGGAGAAGCACTACTTCACGCACTGCACGCACGACCCCGCCGACATGACCGACCTGCCGGCATCCGGTCGGGAAGAGCTCGTGCACGGGATGCTGCCGTCGCTGCTCACCGAGGTGCGCAGGCTGCAGACCGACCGCGGCGACACGGTCAAGTTCCTCTGGAAGCTGCACGACGGCGCGCTCGTCGAGTCGGTGCTCATGCGCTACCCGGGCCGGATCACCCTGTGCGTGTCGTCGCAGGCCGGCTGCGGCATGAACTGCCCGTTCTGCGCGACCGGCCAGGCGGGGCTCACCCGTAACATGTCGGCGGCCGAGATCGTCGAGCAGGTGGTGCGCGCGAACGCGCTCATCCGCGCCGGCGGGCTGGGGCACTCGTCCCGGTCGCCTCGCGTGGAGCGCAGCGCCGAGCGCGTCACGAACATCGTGTTCATGGGCATGGGCGAGCCGCTCGCCAACTACGCGCGGGTCATGCAGGCCGTGCGGGTGATGACCGACAAGAAGCACGGCATGGGGATGAGCGCCCGCGGCATCACGGTGTCGACCGTGGGGCTGGTGCCGGCGATCCGCAAGCTCGCCGCCGAAGACCTCCCTGTGACGTTCGCGCTGTCGCTGCACGCGCCCGACGACGAGCTGCGCGACGAGCTCATCCCGGTCAACTCGCGCTGGAAGGTGGACGAGGCGCTGGATGCCGCGCGCGCCTACTTCGACGCCACCGGCCGGCGGGTGTCGATCGAGTACGCGCTCATCAAGGACATGAACGACCACGGCTGGCGCGCCGACCTCCTCGGCGACAAGCTCAACGCGCGCGGCCGCGGCTGGGTGCACGTGAACCCGATCCCGCTGAACCCCACGCCCGGCTCGATCTGGACGGCGTCGACGAAGGCCGCGCAGCAGGAGTTCGTCCGCCGGCTGGAGGCCAAAGGCATCCCCACCACCCTGCGCGACACGCGCGGCAAGGAGATCGACGGCGCGTGCGGGCAGCTGGTGGCGACCGAGCAGGATGCCGAGCTCGCCGCGGGCACGCCGGTCGAGGTCTGACGGGGCCGCGCCCTCGCTGAGACAGCTCGCTGCGCGACAAACCCCGCGGCGTCTCCCGCGCAGCGAGCTGTCTCGCGGGGCTCAGGAGCGCGAAAGCACGACCCGACCCCGCCGTACGCCGTCCGCGTAATCGGATCCGGCTCGCGCGTTGGCGCGATGTCGGAGGCCGGTGGCAGGCTGAGGCCTTGTGCTGGGAA
>JASGDZ010000343.1:0-12842 GCA_047606835.1 Microbacterium sp.
GAGGATGCTCGTGCTCGACTGCATATAGGCGAGCAGCAGCGTGCGCAGGTCGCGGACGACGGCGACGTCACCGCGACGACCCTCCGCGGTCCCACGCTCGTCGCCGTCGACCGCGACCTGCGCACGCTGCTGCTCGCCTATCTGCAGTCGAGCACGAGCATCCTCCGGCCGCAGGCCAACATCGCGCGTCAGCTGTTCGCGCTCATGGAGGGCGGGCCGGCCGCTCAGGCGGCGCTGCCCACGCCGACGTCCGTCCCGGCCCGGCTGGTCGCCGAGACGCTCCGCTCGAACCCCGGCGACGATCGCGGGGTCGACGAGCTGGCGCGTGCGGCGCACACCTCCCGCCGCACCCTCGAGCGCGCCTTCCTCGCCGAGACGGGGCTGAGCGTGCGGGATTGGCGCATCCGCACCCGCATGGACGCCGCCGCCCTGCTGCTGCGCTCGACCGCCCCGCTGCCGGCCGTGGCGCGGCGCGTCGGCTACGCCAACGTCAACGCGTTCCGCCGCGTGTTCAAGAGCCGCTTCGGCATGACGCCCACCGAGTACGCGACGCGCTACGCGGCGCAGCCGTAGGCGCGCCGACCGCCCCGAGCCCGCAGGCCCGGGGCGGTCGGCCGCGGGATCGTCGGAGTGCACGCTCAGCCCAGCACCGAGTCGATCATCGCGACGATGCGCGTGGCCGCCCATTGCGTCGACAGGGGTCCCGGATATCCGAGCGCCCAGGCGATGTTGCCCTCGGCCACTTCGTCGTTGAAGACGTAGCTGCTGCCCGCATTGTCGAAGATCACGGTGTGGTCGTTCTTGACGGCGTCGAGCTGTTGGAACAACGGCTGCGAAGTGAGCAGTTCGTCGAACTCGGTGCGCTCCAGATCCTGGGTGTTGTTCGCGACGATGAGGACGTCGGCATCGACCTGACTGATCAGCTCCGTGCTGACCGTGGTCCGCTTGTTGTCGAACTGCTCGGCCAGGGGGTTGGCGCTGAAGCCGAGGCTGAGGAAGAGGGACTCGACGGTCGATCCGGTTCCGGAGTAGTACTCGATGCCCCATTCGCTGCCGAACACGACCAAGTAGGTCGCCGTCAGCCCCTCGAACTCCGGGTTGTCCGCTCGCACGTCGGCGAAGAACTGGTCGTTGCTGTCGACCACGTTCTCTGCGGCTTCGCCGAGGTCCAGCGCCGTCGCGATCTGGTCGAGGCGGTCCTGCCACGTCGCCACGATGTCATCGGACGTCTCGGCGGCCAGGACCGGGGCGATGGCGGAGAGGCGCTCATACGCCTCGGCGCCGATGTCCTCGGCGGTGACGATGATGAGGTCCGGTTCGCTCGCGGCGACGGTCTCGTAGGGGTACGGCTCCGAGTCGTCGTACGCGTACACGGTCTCGACGTCGTGGGCGAGCGCGTCGAGGGTCCAGACGGAGCGTTCGAACGTGTCCGGTGCCAGCACCGGCGACACTCCGATGCTGGCGAGGAGCTCGACATCGGTGCCGTAGGAGTTGACGACCGCGATCCGCTCGGGACGCTCCTCGAGCGACGTCTCGCCCCAGGCCGTCGTCAGCGAGAGCGGGTACTGCGTCACCCCCTCGGCAGCGGGCAGCAGACTCGTGGAGCTGCTGGCCGTCGTCGATCCCGTGTCGGGGCTGCTGCCACACCCTGACAGCAGGAGGACCGCGGCGACCGCGGCTCCGAGGGCAGTGGCGGTTCGGGATCGTTCTGGGCGCGGTGTCCTCATCGATGGCTCTCTCTTGTCCGGGGTTGGTTCGGGCGCCGGGAAGGCGCGCGGCACTCGATCGAGGTTAGCTTTGCCTTACCTTCCCCGGTTATCATGAAGCGACCAATCGTTGTCCTGGCCGGGAGGCGTGTCCGTGCGGACTGTCAGCGACATCTCGATGCTCGCGGTGGACGAGCTTCCGCCCGTCTCGGCGGGCCCGCTGTCGAACGATCGTCTTGCGCTCTTCCTCTGGGTGCGAGCCGGGGTGGCGATGGTCGAGGTGGCGAACCGAGTGCATCGCGTGTCGGCCGGGGAGGCGATCCTGGTTCCGCCCGGCGTCGTCCATGCCGTCCAGACGGAGCGAGGAACGCTGGCGATCCCGATCTTCGCCCCCGCGACGATGCTGTCGGCGACACGTGCCGACGTGCGGATCGTGTCCGTCCCCGCCGGGTGGAACGACTGGCTCATGCACCGTTTCGCCGCAGGAGAGGTCACGCGCGTCGCTCCTTTGCAGCAGCTGCTGCGCGGGACGTCTCCGGCGCGGCGCCTGCACGAGGTCAGCGACTACGCCGCATCCTTGCCCATGCCGCGTTCTTCCCCGGCGCGGTCGGTCGCCATGACAATCCTGCGTGCGCCCGGCAGCGACCTGTCCGCGACCGCGTTCGCCGAGCGAGAGCACATCAGCGTGAAGACTCTGCAGCGCCAATTCCGCAACGAGACCGGCCTGGTGATGTCCGAATGGCGCACTCGGGCGCGGGTGGCTGCGGCTGCCGCCCGCCTGATCGAAGGCCACGGGATCGGAGGGACCGCCCGACACGTCGGCTACGCGTCGCCGGCCGGGTTCACGCGGGCGTTCCGACGGCACACGGGTGTCGCTCCGCAAGAGTTCGCGCGACGCGTCGCCGTCGGCGGCGCCCCACGCGACAGCAAGAGGGACGACACCTTCGAAGACGTCGCGGCGCTCATCGCGCAGAGCCACCCGGCACCGACGATCCCTTCCGAGCTGCGCCCGGTCCAGATCGAGAACCGCCACGTCCTCCATTGGGCGTACAGAGGACGAGTGACGCTTCGCATCGGGGCTCATGCTCGACGGCTTCACCGTGGAGACCTCATCTGGGTTCCCGCGGGGGTGCCGTTCCAGGTGGAACTCGGCGACGGCTCCATCCTGGTGCCGGTCGGCAGCCGACACGGCCATGCGCATGTTGCGCCGGAGCACCTCAAGACGTTCGCCTATCCGCCCCACGCAGAGGAACATCTCCTGCACATCGCCTTGTCGGAGGAGACTTTGCTCAGGCCCGCCGCTGGACCCGGAACCCTCGTGGACGTGTTGTTCCGGGCGCAGTTCGGCCGAGACCAGGACGGCGCCGCGAGGCACGCCCGCGCATCCTCCGTGGCGAAGATCGGCGCTGCTTTATGGCACAGCCCTGACAACGCACGGTCCCTGGCGGAATGGGCGGCCGTCCTCCAGGTCGACGCTCTTCAGCTGAGCCGGGAGTTCTCCACGCAGACGGGAATGCCGTTCGCCCGCTGGCGGTCGCGACTGCGCATGGACATCGCCCGCGCGCTCCTGTGGACCGGGAGGACACCCGGTGACGTCGCGCGACAGATCGGCTATCAGAGCACGTCGTCGTTCACGAAGGCGTTCTCCGCCACCCACGGCATGTCGCCGCGGGAATACCAGCATCACGAAGCCGCGCTCTGAGCCGGCATTCGGCATCCGCGCTTTTAGCGCTTCGATATCCGCGCTTTTCGGGGTTCGAGGTCAAGGCGGCCGAGCGGATCGGCGGCACCCGCTTCGCGGGGCTCGACGGAATCGACGGCCCCGCTGCCGTCTCGCAGTCGGGCAAGTCTCGGGCGGAGGGTGTCGCGGGCGCGCTGGTAGAGCGTGCGCGCCGTCGTGGGGCGGATGCCGAGGTGCCCGGCAGCATCGGTGAGGGTGAAGCCGTCCCAGTGGACGAGGATCACGATCTCGCGTTGGCGTGCCGGGAGCCGATTGACTTCCGCGCGCACGAGGTCACCGTCGTCGTCCCGATCTGGAACGTGCTCCTGTTCGATGAGCAGCTGCCGGAGCGCGGATGCCTCGATCGCGGCGCTCGCGGCGCGGCGGCGCTGCGCCAGGAGCACCCGGCGGGCGACGCCGAAGGCCCACATGCGTGCCTGGGTCTCGTCTTCGGGGATGCGGTCGGGACGCGCTGCGAGGGCGAGGAACACCTCGCCGAGCATGTCTGCGGCATCCTCGGGCTCGGCCACCCGCCGGACCAGGTACGAGAGCAGGTCCGGCGCACAGTCCCGCGCGAGGCGGTCGAGCCGGGCGGTCACGGCGCGTCGCAGAGAGTGGCCGCGAACAGCGCCGTGTTGATGTCCAACGGCGTGCCCGCGGCATCCAGCTCGGCCTCGATCGCTTCCAGCGCGGCGAGTGAGATGTCCGCTTCGACGCTGTGCGAGGCGATGGCCCCGGCGAGGTCAGCCGACCAGTCCGTCTCGGCCACCCGGGCACGCGCGGCCTCGAACCGTGAGCGGTCGAACGCGGAGGGACCGTCAGTGTCGTCGGTGTCGCCGCCGAGCAGTGCCGCTGAGCCGTCCGGCTCGTAGATGTCCAGGTCGGTGCCGATCAGGTTCTCCGCCCTTGAGAATCCGAGGGCGAAGGAGTTCGCGGTCTCGTCGTACAGCTCCTCCTGCGGCAGCACCCACACCCCGACCGTGCAGCTCTCACCGTCCGCGTCGACGGCGGACGCCGTTGCGGCGACGTCCCGACCGGCGACCTGAGCGAACGTCAGCCCGACGTAGGCCGCCGCGCCCATCAGCGCGAGCGCCGTGATCCCCGCGCCCACGACGACCGCGCCTCGTCGCGCGTGCACCCGCGCCGGGGACCACCACGGGCGCCGCCGGCCCCGCGCGATGATCGCGGCGCGGGCAACGCGCCCGGCGGCATCCACGACCTCCTCACGCTCGGCCAGCGGGAGCGCCGGGTCAGCCCGGCGCACGTCTTCATCCAGCAGGTCCATGGCCGCCTCTCCTTCGTCCGTTCACCCGGTACATGTCGATCGCGCCGAGAAACGTCCACACGCGACGACGTCACGGCGAGGACGGGGCGTCGGGCGCGACGTGGCCGCATCCGCGCGCTCAACGACGCGGGCTTCCGTCCCGAGGGCCGTCGCCGCCTACCCGAGCAGCTCGGACAGCTCCAGCCAGCGTTGTTCGAGCTGCTCGGTCTCGGCCTCGAGCTCTCGCAAGCGGCCGGCGTGCGCGTGGAGTCCCGCGTAGTCGGCGTGGTCGTGATCGGCCAGCTGCGCGTGGATGTCCTTGATGCCCGTGCCGAGCTTGTCCAGCCGTCGCTCGATCGCGGCGAGCTCCTTCTGCGCCGCCCGCTGTTGCGCGCCGGACAGCGCCGACGCGTGGGCGGCCTCCACGGTCGGCGTCGCGTCGCCGCTCCTGCTCGACGGCGTGCGGACCTGCTCCTCGCGCAACCGCAGGTACTCGTCCACCCCGCCCGGCACATGCCGCAGCCGGCCGTCGAGGATCGCGTACTGCTGGTCGGTCACCCGCTCAAGGAGATACCGATCGTGGGAGACGACGATGAGCGTTCCCGGCCACGAGTCGAGAAGATCCTCCATCGCGGCGAGCATGTCGGAGTCCACGTCGTTCGTCGGCTCGTCGAGAGCCACGACGTTGGGTTCGCTCAGCAGCAGCAAGAGCAGTTGCAGGCGTCTCTTCTGCCCGCCGGACAGCTCCCGAACTCTGGCGGAAAGGTGCTCGCGGGCAAAGCCGAGCCTCTCCAAGAGCTGTGCGGGAGTGAGGTCTTTCCCCTCGACCTGGAACGAGGTCTTCGTGCGGGCGAGCACCTCTCGAACGCGATCGTCGCCGATGTCGGCGAGCTGTGAGAACTGCTGATCGAGGAAGCCGATCTTGACGGTCTTGCCGCGTTTCACCCGCCCCGTGGTCGGTGTCAGCTCACCCGAGATGAGACCGAGCAGGGTCGACTTGCCCGCGCCGTTCGCCCCGAGGATGCCGGTGCGCTCGCCCGGGCCGATCCGCCACGTCACGCCGCGCAGCACCTCGCGGTCGCCGAACCGGACGCCGGCGTCTTCCAGGTCGACGACCTCTTTGCCGAGTCTGGACATCGCCATGCGCTGGAGCTCGATCGGGTTCCGCACCGGCGGCACGTCCGCGATCAGCTCGTTGGCCGCCTCGATGCGGAACTTCGGCTTCGAGGTGCGCGCGGGTGCGCCCCGGCGCAGCCACGCGAGCTCCTTGCGCATCAGGTTCTGACGCTTCTGCTCGCTTGCCGCCGCCATCCGGTCTCGTTCGACGCGCTGGAGGACGTACGCGGCGTACCCGCCTTCGAACGGCTCCACGATGCCGTCGTGCACTTCCCACGTCTGCGTGCAGACCTCGTCGAGGAACCAGCGATCGTGCGTGATGACCAGGAGAGCGCCCGCGTTCTTCGACCATCGCTGTCTCACGTGACCGGCCAGCCAGGCGATGCCCTCGACGTCGAGATGGTTGGTCGGCTCGTCGAGCGCGATCACATCCCACTCGCCGATCAGCAGCGCCGCGAGGGCCACCCGGCGGCGTTGCCCGCCCGACAGCTCGCCGATGCGGGCGTCCCACGGCAGGTCGGAGATGAGGCCGTCGATGACGTCGCGCACCTTCGGGTCGCCCGCCCACTCGTGGTCCGCCAGGTCTGCGACGACAGACCGACCGACCGTCGACAGCGGGTCGAGGTCGTCGCTCTGGGACAGAGTCCCGAACGTCACCCCGCCGCGTCTGGTGACGCGACCGCTCTGCGGTTCGATGGCACCGGTCAGCAGCCCCAAGAGGCTCGACTTGCCGTCGCCGTTGCGGCCGACGATCCCGATGCGGTCGCCCTCGTCCACGCCGAGGGTCACCGCGTCGAAGACCACCTTGGTCGGGTATTCGAGGTGCAGGGCCTCGGCCCCGAGCAGATGCGCCATATGACCCAAGGGTACCCAGCGCCCGCGGGGCGTCAGGTGTCGAAGCCGAGGCTGAGCTTTCGCAGCAGCGCCGCGAGACGCTCGCGATCGCCGCGCGACAGCGTCTCCAGCAGGCCTGCCTCGGCGTCGACGAGGCGGGTGATGGCGGCATCCACCCGGATCGCGCCGTCGGGGGTGAGGGTGACCAGGATGCTGCGCCCGTCGTCCGGGTCGGCCTCCCGCCGCACCAGCCGCCGCGCGACGAGCCGGTCGATGCGGTTCGTCATGGTGCCGCTGGAGACGAGCGTCTGCTGCAGGAGCTGCTTGGGGCTGAGCTGATACGGCTCGCCGGCGCGTCGCAGCGCGGACAGCACGTCCCATTCCCACGGCTCCAGCTCGCTGCGGGTGAACGCCTCGCGCCGTGCGCGGTCGAGGTGGCGCGACAGGCGGTCGACGCGGGAGAGCACCTCCAGCGGCGAGAAGTCGAGGTCGGGGCGCTGCGCGACCCACGCCTCGACGATCCGGTCGACCTCGTCGTTCTCGCGCGGCGGCATCCCCCCATCATCCCTCACGACCGGTCTCCCCCACCGTGTCTCCCTTGCGCCGCCTGTTCGAATTGACCGGTCCGAGACCAGACACACCGGACAAGGATGCCGCACCGCCCGCGTGTCGTGCGACCGCCCGGTCATTTCGAACCGAGCCGCGGGCGGGTCGAGCCACAGCCGGGCCGCCGGGACGCCCGTGGCAGACTTGACGGCGGGCGGCGCCGAGCGCCGAGCCCGGTCCGCCGTGGTGTAACGGCAGCACGACAGCCTTTGGAGCTGTGAGGCCCAGGTTCGAATCCTGGCGGCGGAGCATGACAGACACACAGCTCGCCATCGTGATCCTCGCCGCGGGCCAGGGCACGCGCATGAGGTCGTCGCTGCCGAAGGTGCTGCACCCGATCGGCGGACGCCCGCTCGTGGAGCACGTGCTGTCGACGGCCCGCGCGCTTGAGGCCGAGCACGTGCGCGTCGTCGTGCGGCACGAGCGCGACCGCGTCGCGGCGGCCGTCGACGACGGCGGCGCGGATCTCGGCATCGTCGACCAGGACGAGATCCCCGGCACCGGGCGGGCGGTCGAGGTGGCGCTGCGACAGCTCCCCGACGATTTCGCCGGCGACGTGCTGGTCCTGAGCGCCGACGTGCCCCTGCTCCAGCGCGGAGAGCTCGCCGACCTGGTCGCGCAGCACCGCGCGTCCGGGGCGGCCGCGACGCTGCTGAGCGCGCACCTCGACGACCCGACCGGCTACGGGCGCGTCATCCGCGACGCCGACGGCGCGGTCGAGCGCATCGTGGAACAGCGGGATGCCGCACCCGACGAGGCCGACGTGCACGAGATCAACGCCGGCGTCTACGTCTTCCGCGCCACCGCGCTGCGCGCGCACATCGGCGCGCTCGGCTCCGCCAACGCGCAGGGCGAGCGCTATCTCACCGACGTCGTGGGCCTGCTGCGCGCCGCCGGCGACCGGGTGGCGGCGACGGTCGCCCCCGACCCGCGCGCGGCGCTCGGCGTCAACGACCGCGTGCAGCTCGCCGAGGCCGCCGCCATCCTCAATGCGCGCATCGTGCGCCGCTGGCAGCGCGAGGGCGTGACCGTGATCGACCCCGCGACGACGTGGATCGACGAGGCCGTGACCCTCGCTCCCGACGTCACGATCCTGCCGGGCACGCAGCTGCTGCGCGCCACGGTCGTCGCCACCGGCGCCGTGATCGGCCCAGACACGACGCTCGTGGACTGCGAGGTGGGGGAGGATGCCACGGTCCGCCGCACCGACGCCACGCTCGCCGTCATCGGCGCCCGCGCGAGCGTCGGGCCGTGGTCGTACCTGCGCCCCGGCACGCACCTCGGCGCCGACGGCAAGATCGGCACGTTCGTGGAGACCAAGAACGCGCGCATCGGCGACGGCAGCAAGGTGCCGCACCTGTCCTACGTCGGCGACGCCGAGGTGGGCGTCGGCGCCAACATCGGCGCGGGCACCATCGTGGCCAACTACGACGGCGTGAGCAAGCACCGCACCGAGGTCGGCGACCATGTGCGCACCGGCTCGCACAACGTGTTCGTCGCGCCCGTTAGGATCGGGGACGGGGCCTACACCGGAGCCGGAACCGTCGTCCGGAAGGATGTCCCGCCCGGATCGCTCGCGCTCCTGGCGGCCCCGCAGCGCAACATCGAAGGCTGGGTCGGGCGCAATCGGCCGGGCACGACCGCCGCACACGCGGCGGAGAGGGCGAATCAGGGTGGCCAGGAAGAAGACGACTGAGTCGAACCGCGACAACGGGATCGCCCCGGGGCTGACCGCCAAGACGAAGAAGCGGCTCGTGGTCGCCGCCGGCCGGTCGCACCCGCAGCTCGCGAACGACGTCGCCGCGGTCCTGGACAGCAGCATCGTCCCCACCGAGTACCGCACGTTCGCGTCGGGGGAGATCCTCACGCGCTTCGAGCTGTCGATCCGCGGATGCGACTTCTTCCTCGTCCAGTCGTTCGGGCCGCCGGTCAACGAGTGGCTCATGGAGACCCTGATCATGCTCGACGCGGCCAAGCGCGCGTCGGCGAAGCGCATCACGGTCGTGGCGCCGTATTACCCCTACTCGCGACAGGACAAGAAGGGCCGAGGGCGCGAGCCGATCAGCGCGCGTCTGGTCGCCGACCTCTTCAAGACCGCCGGGGCGGATCGGATCATGAGCGTCGACCTGCACGCGGCGCAGATCCAGGGCTTCTTCGACGGCCCGGTCGACCACCTCTTCGCCAAGCCCGTGCTGCTGGAGTACTTCGAGCGCACCCTCTCCGCCGAAGACCGCGCGAAGCTCACCGTCGTCTCGCCCGACACCGGCCGCGTGCGGGTCGCGGACCAGTGGTCGGACAGCCTCGACGCGCCGCTCGCGATCATCCACAAGCGGCGCGACCCGAACGTGGCGAACCAGGTGACCGTCAACGAGATCGTCGGGCACGTCGACGGGCGCGTGTGCCTGCTCGTCGACGACATGATCGACACCGGCGGCACGATCGTGAAGGCCGCCCAGGCGCTCAAGAAGAACGGCGCCGAGCGCGTGATCGTCGCGGCGACGCACGCGGTGTTCAGCGATCCGGCGACCGAGCGACTGCAGGACTCGTCTATCGACGAGGTCGTCGTCACCGACACGATCCCCCTTCCGCCGGAGAAGAGGTTCGACGCGCTCACCGTTCTGCCGATCGCGCCTCTGCTCGCGCGGGCGATCCACGAGGTGTTCGAGGACGGCTCGGTCACGAGCATGTTCGGCGGAGCCGCGTAGGACGAGACTCTCCTTCAAAGCAGTCTCATAGGATCCGCAGGCACGATCCTCGGAGAGCCTCGCCAGCATGAAGGCATCCGCTCCGTGAGGCGAATCCGAGGAAGGACCGTCATGATCCGCACCGCACCCGTCTCCCGACCGGCCCGTGCCGGCGCCGCGCTCGCCGGGGTCGCCGGCATCCTGGCCCTCGCCGGCTGCGCCGGAGCGACGACGTCGGCGCAGTCCACCGGCGGGTCGGGCGTGTCGTACGCGGACGGCACGTACACCGCCGAGGGCACCTACTCGACCCCCGAGTCGGTGGAGACGATCAGCGTCACGCTCACCCTCGAGGACGACACGATCTCCGCCGTCGACGTCGTCGGCGACCCGCAGGAGCCGGAGAGCGTCGAGTACCAGGGAAAGTTCATCGGCGGGATCGCCGACGAGGTGGTCGGCAAGGACATCGACGAGATCTCGGTGAGCCGCGTCGCCGGCTCGTCGCTGACGAGCGCCGGCTTCAACCAGGCCGTCGAGGAGATCAGGCAGCAGGCGGCGGCGTAGCGGGATCCGGTCGTTGAGCGAGCCGAACGCGGGACGAGACGTGCCGATGGATGACGCGAACGCCGTGTGGCGCTTCGACGCCATCGGCACGGTGTGGGAGATCGAGACGTCGTCGGTGCTCACGCCCGCGGCGCGGCTCGCGGTCGAGTCGCTCATCGCCGCGTTCGACCGCGACTGGTCGCGCTTCCGCCCCGACTCGCTCGTCTCGGCGCTCGCGCGCGGAGCGGGGGTCGTGCCGGCACCTCCGGACGCCGTCGACATGCTCGACGCGTACGTCGCGCTGTCGGTCGCGACCGACGGCGCCGTCAACCCGCTCGTGGGCGCGTCGCTGGAGCGCCTCGGCTACGACGCGGCCTACTCCCTGCGGGCGGTCGGAGCTCCGGTGGCGGCGCCCCGCGACTGGCGCGAGCGCCTCGCGTGGACCGACGAGACGATGCTGCTGACCGAGCCGGCGCTCCTCGACGTCGGCGCCCTCGGCAAGGGCCGCCTCGTCGACAGCGTGCTCGACATCGTCTCGCAGTGGACGGAGGGGGACGTCGTGGTGGATGCCGGCGGCGACCTCGTCGCACGCGGCGCACCCGTGCGCGTCGGGCTGGAGCATCCCTACGACCCCACGCGCGCGATCGGCGTCGTCGAACTGCGCGACGGCGCGCTGTGCGCGTCGGCGGCCAACCGGAGGGCGTGGGGCGACGGACTGCACCACGTGCTCGACGCGCGCACCGGCGCACCCGTGCACACGGTCGTCGCCACGTGGGCCCTGTCGTCCACGGCGATGCGGGCGGACGCCGTCGCCACGGCCCTGTTCTTCGAGGGCGGCGACCGACTCGCGCACGAGTGGGACGTGCAGTGGGTGCGCATGCTGTCGGACGGCCGGGTGGAATACTCGCCCGGTTCTCCGGCAGAGTTGTTCACCGGATGACGACTCTCACCGCGCTGTGGAACCGGGTCCTGCGGGTGCTCGGGCAGGTTTCGATGTACCGCCTGACGCTGTTCGCGCTCGCGGGCCTGGCGCTCGTCGCGCTCGGGCTGTCGTTCTTCGCCCTCGTGACGCCCCGGCCGCTCGAGCTCGTCGCGACGCTCGCGGTGCTGATCGGCGTCGGGGTCGCAGTCGACGCGCTCGCGCAGCGCGTGCTGCGCCTGCCGCACCACTACGAGTCGTCGATCATCACGGGCTACATCCTGCTGTTCGTGCTGCGGCCGACGCTGGAGCCGTGGGGGCTCGTCGGCATCGCGCTCGCGGCGGCCGCGGCATCCGCGTCCAAATACGTGCTGGCATGGCGCGGGCGGCACGTCTTCAACCCGGCGGCGACGGGCGCCGCGGCGCTCACGCTCGCGACGGCGCTGTCGGGCGCGTTCGCGCTCGGCGCGTCGGCGTGGTGGATCGGCTCGACCGTCATGGCGGCGCCGGTGCTGATCGCGGGGCTCGCGGTGCTCTGGCGCACCGAGAAGCTGCGCGTCGCGGCCGTGTTCGTCGTGTTCGCCGCGCTCGTCGGCGTCGTGCGCCTGTCGGTGCAGTACCAGGCGATCGGGCAGGAGGTCGACGTCTGGACCCTGGTGTCGGCGGTGCTGTGGTCGTCGCCGGTGCTGTTCCTCGCGGCGTTCATGCTGCCCGAGCCGCTCACCCAGCCCCCGCGCCGCTGGCAGCAGTTCGGCGTCGCCGGCCTCGTCGGCGTGCTCGTCGGCTGGCCGGTCGACCTCGGCCCGCTCAGCCTCGGGCAGGAGCGCGCGCTCCTTGTCGGCAACCTCCTCGCCTTCGCGTTCGCCGTGCGCACCGCGGTGCGGGTGACGCTGGAGCGGCGCACGGAGATCACCCCGACCGTGCGGCAGTTGACGTTCCGGGCCTTGCGGCCGGTGCGGTTCCTGCCCGGTCAGTACCTCGAGCTCGACGTGCCGCACCGGCATCCCGATGCCCGCGGCACGCGTCGCGAGTTCTCCATCGTCTCGGCGCCGGAGGACCTTCCCGAGATCGCCGTCGCCTTCCGGGCTCCGGGCGAGGGCGGGGCCAAGCCGTCGAGCTACAAGACGGCGCTGGCGCAGGTGCGCGACGGCGACCGGCTCGCCGTGACGGGGGTGTGGGGCGACTTCGTGCTCCCGCGGCGTGAGACGGCGCCGATCCTGATGTTGGCGGCGGGCATCGGCGTCACGCCGTTCGTGTCGCAGCTGCGCCACGCGCTGCTGGCCGGCCAGAGCCGCGACGTCGTGCTTGTCTACGTGGCGTCGGAGGCCGCCGAGCTCGCGTTCCGCGACGACCTCGAGGCATCCGGCGTTCGCGTCGTCGTGTTCACGCGCGACCGCCCCGTCGGCCTGGCGGGGAACTGGACGTGGGCGCAGGGTGTGCGGCTGGATGCCGA
>JASGDZ010000344.1:0-3717 GCA_047606835.1 Microbacterium sp.
CGTGCAGGAAGACACCGGTGAGCGATTCCGAGTGCCGTCGGTGGGACTGGACGTGCCGCTGGACTCGATGAACGCCGTCGACTCGGTGATCACCCCGCCGGGATTCACCGCCGCCTATCGGGTGCGCAACCTCGGAGTGTCGCTCGATCACGCCTCGGAGGGCACCGTCTACGTCGCGATGCACTCGCTGCGCGACGGCGCGGTCGGCCCGGGCAATTACCTCATCGACGTGGAAGCCGGCACCGCATCCGTTGCGGTGGGCACCGAGATCATCGTGGCCGGTCTGGAGTATCGGTTGACCGGTTCTCAGAAGATCGCCAAGGACCGACTCGCGGCCTCGGAAGCGGTGTGGGCAGACGTGCCGGGGCGGCTGATCGTGATCACCTGCCTGCAGCGCCCGGAAGGCGGGCCGTCGCTGGAGAACGTGGTGCTCACCGCCGAACTGGCGACGCCGAGCGCCAGCCCCTCCGAGCCGCAGGGCTGAGCGGCCGCATCCGCGGAAGCGCCGTCGCCACCGGCGACATCGAGCACTTCGGCGATACCGGCGTCGAGCTGATCGACCCCTGGCACGACCGCTTTCCTCTCGGAGAGCGTCAGCGCGTCGTCTCTCCCGCAGGGTTCTGTCCGGCCGAGCGAAGGGCGTCAGATGAGGTGCTTCGGCTGTTCAGCCATTCTGCGTAGCGGGGTCCGACGACTTCGATGCCGGCTGAGGGCAGGAGCGTTCCGTTGCGGAAGGCTCGTCCGTAGCGGGTGGGGATGCGCAGCGGGATCGGGGTGACGCGCTTGCCGGGGAGCTGCGCGGTCATGTCCCACAGCGTCGTGGCCTCGGGGCCGGCGATCTCGTGGAGCGCGCCGACGCGGGTGCCGGTCGCGGCCTCGGCGATCACGTCGGCCACGGCGTCGAGCGCGACCGGCTGGATCGTCATGGCGGGCACGAGTGCGACCGGCCCGAGCGTCATCCGGTCGAGGTTCTGCGCGGCGAACTCGAACCATTGCGTCGAGCGCACGATCGTCAGCTCCGGGCTCTCCTGCCTAGCGACATGCTCCTGTGCGGTCTTTCCGGCGAGGTAGCCGTAGCCCTGCACCTGGGGCAGATCGCCGTTCACGATCGAGAGCAGGACGTGGCGCGCGCCCGAGGTGCGGGCGGCTTCGGCGACGGCGCGGGTCGAGCGGGTGAAGAAGTCGGTCGCGGCTCTGCGGCTGATGGTGAATCGGCCGGTGGCCTCCACGATCACTTCCGCATCGCCCAGCCGCGCCGTCGCGTCGTCGGTGAGCACGTCGAATCCGGTGGTGCGGGAGAACAGCTCGGCGGTCGCGCCGCGCTCCGTGAGCGCGCGCTGGATCGCTCTGCCGGATGCTCCGCCGCCGACGATCGCTACCCGCATCGAGCTCTCCTTCACGCCACAGAGCCTCTACGATCATAGAGGCTCTAATATCGTAGAGGGTGAGTGGCCGGGAGGAGAACGTGGCACGACGGGAGGAGATCGCCGACGCGGGTGTGCGGCTGATCGCGCGCGGCGGTGTCCATGCGCTCACCCATCTCGCGGTCGATGCGGAGGCGGGCCTTCCACGCGGCTCCACCTCCTACTACGCGCGCACCCGCCGCGACCTGATCGCCCTGGTCGCCGGCCGGCTCTCCGAGGGCTCCCAGGCCGACCTCGACGGCGTGAGCATCCCGACCGTGCTCACTCGCGCCGAGGCCGTGCGCGCGGTCGTGGGCGTCCTCGACCACATGGCCGAGCGCGAGGACGCGCAGGCGGCGCGCTTCGCCCTGATGTTCGAGCTGCGCGACGACGACGAGCTGCGCGATGCGCTCACCGCGCACGCGGCGGTGCGGGCGCCGCTGACCGCCGAGGCCCAACGGCTGCTGCGCGCGATCGGCGTGGCCGATCCCGACGCCCATGCGGCCGACCTCGTGGGCCTCATCGACGCGCTGCTGATGTACCGAACGGCCAGGGCCGCGCCGGTCGATGCCGTCCGCGTGTTGAGCGCGTACCTCGACGGACTCCCCACGAACGCGCCGCACTGAGGCCGACCGCCGCGTCCTACGGTGCCGCCCACCGCTGGATGCGCCGCATGGTTGTGTTCAGGCCCGTCAGGTCCGCTCGCGCACACGGCGCACGCGATTCCACCACAGGGAGAGGCCGAGGCCGATCGTGACGAGTGTCGCGCCGGCCGCCGTGAACCAGGCGGAGATCTCGATGTCCTCCGTCGTCACGGAGATGGTCGACGGCAGATCGCCGAGCACGTCCATGAGCTGATCGGCATCCGTCGCACGGAAGTACTCCGCCCCCGTCAGCTCGGCCACCGATTCGAGCGTCTCTTCGTCGATCTGCTGACCGCCGCCGCCGCCCCCGCCGCCTCCGCCGGGCGAATCCTGGCCGCTCGCCGAGTCCTGGTCGATCTGGTCCGTCGTGCACACCGAGCTCGCGGCCTCCGTCGTGCCGAAGCCGATCGTGTACACGCGCAGCCCGCGGGCCGCCGCCTGCTCGGCGGCCGTCACGGGATCGACGCCCTCGCTGTTCGAGCCGTCCGTGAGCACGACGATCGTCTCCGGCTGCAGCTCGACCTCCTCGTCGTCCGATCCCTCGGACGCGGTCGCGTCGACGCCGGTCGCCGCGACGTCCGGGTTGATCTCGGCGATCGCGTCGATCGAGGCGAGGATCGCTGCGCCGATCGCCGTCCCGCGCGACGTGGTGAGGCCGTCGATCGCCTCGGTGAGCTCGTCGGTGTCGTCCGTCGGCGCGACGATGAGACCGGCGACGCTGGAGAAGGCGACGAGGCCGACCTGCGTCCCCGCGGGGAGGGATTCGACGAACGAGCTCGCGGCCTCCTGCGCCGCGACGAGCCTGTTCGGGTCGACGTCCGTCGAGCACATCGATCTGGACACGTCGATGGCGAGGATGATCGTCGACTCGCTCGATGCGACCTCGACCGTGGCCTGTGGTCGTGCGACGCCGACGGCCGCGGTCGCGAGCCCGAGGAGCAGGAGAGCGGCGGGGATGCGTCTGCGCCAGCGCGGCCCCGAGCCGCTCGCCGCGGCGATGATCGCGAGGCTCGGCACGTGGACGGCGTCCCGCTTCCTCCTCCGCCTGATCGCCCACGCGAGCAGCACGAGAAGCGGGGCGACGAGGATGACGGCGAGCAGCAGCGGCCAGGTGAACGACATCAGACGAGCCTCCCGTTGCGCGACACCATCAGCACGCTGCCGAGCGCGACGAGGAGCAGACCGAGGCAGCCGACGATGGCGGTGATCTCGATCTCCTCATCGGCCACCGTGAGGCGCAGGTCGATGCTCGAGGCGATGTCGTCGACATCCGACGCGTTCGAAAGCGCGTGGTACTCGCCCGACGTGATCTCGGCGAGCTGGGTGAGCGCCTCCTCGTCGAGCGCCGTCGCCACCTGGTAGCCGTCGACCTCGATCGTGGTGCCGTCGGTCGTGCCGACGCCGATCGTGTCGATGTGCACTCCGGCCGTCGCGGCGACCGCGGCGGCCGTGGCGGCGTCCGGCTCCGCGGTCTCCTCCCCGTCGGAGAAGACGACGATCGTCGCCGAGCTCCAGTAGCCGATGTCGGTCGTCCCCCCTGCGTCGTCCGAAGGGAGGGTCACCTCTTCGCCCGTGATCGTCGAGAGGGAGGTGAGGATCGCCTGGCCGATGGATGTCGCGCCGCTCGTTTCGAGCCGGTCGACCGCCGCGAGGGCGTCCGAGCGGTCCGC
>JASGDZ010000345.1:0-4286 GCA_047606835.1 Microbacterium sp.
ACTAAGGTGTGTGCCCGATCGCGCATATCGAGGAGACGCCATGAGGATCAGGACAGCGCGAGAACTCGGCGGGTTCGTGCGCGACCAGCGGGAGAAGGTCGGCTGGTCGCAGCAGGCGCTTGCGGAGAAGTCCGGCACCAGTCGTGAGTGGATCGTGCGGCTGGAAGGCGGCAAGTCGAGCGTGCGTATGGATCGTGTCTTCGATGTGCTCACTGCGCTCGACTATGCGATCGAGTTGGAGAAGCGGTCTACATGAGTGCGCGCGCGTTGAATGTCTTCCTTGACGGCATGTTCGTCGGGGAGCTCCAGCAGAGCGCGGGCGGGACTGTGACGTTCTCCTACCACGACGAGTATCGGCGGCGAGCGGACGCGACACCGCTGTCCCTCTCGATGCCCGTCTCTCGCGCGACGCATCCGCAACGCACCGTGCTGCCGTACCTTCAGGGACTGCTTCCAGACAGCGCCGGGCGCCTCGAGGAGATCGCTCGAGAGGCTCGCACTTCGCCGGCCAATCCTTTCGGCCTCTTGCGCCACGTCGGCCGCGATGTCGCGGGCGCCCTGCAGATCCTGCCAGGCGGTTGGGATCCCAGCGACGCGGTCGGCTCCCGCAACTCGGTCGCGCCGCTCACGGACGACGAGGTCGCGTCCATCGTCGCCGATCTGATCGAGCACGCCGACACCTGGGGCTCCCGCGACACCGCCGGGCGATGGAGTCTTCCCGGCGCGCAGCCGAAGATCGCGCTGTTCCGATCTCCCGACGGCGGATGGGGGCAGCCGCGAGACGCGACGCCCACCACGCACATCCTCAAGCCCGCCGTCGCCCCATACGTCGAACACGATGTGAACGAGTACGTGACGATGAAAGCGGCGGGGCTGCTCGGGCTCGCAGTCGCAGACGCGGAGCTGTATACGACGGTGCGCGGCGACCGGGTCT
Organism: Microbacterium sp.; assembly: GCA_047606835.1. Taxonomy (GTDB): domain Bacteria; phylum Actinomycetota; class Actinomycetes; order Actinomycetales; family Microbacteriaceae; genus Microbacterium. The sequence continues at coordinate 935 of JASGDZ010000345.1, forward strand.
TCGTGGCCCGGCGGTACGACCGGGAGTTCGTCCACGGTGCGTGGCACAGGCGTCACCAGGAGGACTTCTGTCAGGCGCTCTCCGTTGGGCCTGCGCGCAAGTATCAGGCCGATGGCGGCCCGGGTTTCGCGCAGATGGCGCAGGTCATCTCCTCTTTCCCCGACCTCGAAGCGCGGCGCAGGGGGAGTCGTCAGCTCTTCGACGCGATGGTCTTCAATGTGTCGGCGGCGAACACCGACGCGCACGCCAAGAACTACTCGATCCTCTTGACCGCGGAGCACGCGGAACTCGCCCCCCTTTACGATCTCGGAACGCACCTCGCGTACCCGCCGACGCGACCCCTCGCGTCGGCAATGAAGGTCGGCGATCAGTACCGGTTCGACGCCATCGGCATCCGGGACTTCCTCACGATCGGACGCAAGCTCCGCGTCCCGGACGCCGAGGCCCAGGCGCGCATCGAGACCATCAGGACGGGCCTTGCGGATGCGTTCGCCGACGCCGCAGCCGCCATCGCGTCGCCGACCGAGCGGGCCATCGCCGAACGCATCTCGGACGCGGTCGCCCGTCATGCTCGTTCTCAACGATGGATCGTATGATCCCGCCGCGTCGGGAGCGGCGAGTATCGAGTGCGGCTACGACCCGGCGTTTCACCGCGCGGGCGCGGCGTGCGTCGCCGTCTCCGCTCCCAGCGCCTCCTCCGCGCTGCGCGCGAGCGCATCGCGCACGGCGCGAACGCCCGGTGCGTCCGCCGACGAACGTCGCGCCGAGGAGAACAGCTCTCGCCGGGGCGATCCGGGCAATGCCACGAGGTCGACGGGGGCCGCGGCTCCGGCCCACAGCAGGCCCGGAAGCAGCCCGATCGCGTTGCCGTGCGCGATGAGCCGAGTGTGGGCCATCAGGTCGGCGGTCTCGTAGCGCACATCGGGCTCGAACCCCGCCGAGCGGCACAGCTGCTCGGCCCACTCGCGCGTGACGGTGCCGGCCGGCTCCAGCACCCAGGCCGACTCGCGCGTCGACAGCAGCGCGGCGAGCGGATCGTCGAAACGCTCGGCGCCCGGCGGCCGGGCGAGCAGGATGGCGTCGGATGCCAGGGGCACGTGGTCGAGGTCGAGCCTGGGGTGGCGCACGCGGCCCGGGTACTGCTCCGCCAGTGCGAGATCGACTTCGCGCGCGAGCGCGGCCTGGAGCCCGTGCTCGGGTTCGTGCTCGGCGACCTCGACCCGCAGGCCGGGGTGCTCCGCCGCGAGGGTCGTCAAGGCCTGCGGGAGCACGGAGTGCATCGCCGACTGGAACACCGCGACCCGCACCGTGCCCGCGACGGTGCCCACCGACTGCGCCACGGCCACCTCGGCCGCTTCGAGCTGGTCGAGGATCTCGACGGCGTGGGCGACGAGGATCTCCGCCTGGGGCGTCAGCTGCACGCCGCGCCCGGCCGGCACGATGAGGGCGGTTCCCGTCTCGCGCTCCAGCGCGTCGAGCTGCTGCGAGACGGCCGCCCGACTGTACGAGAGGGCCTCGGCGACCGCGGTGAGCGTGCCGCGGCGGCTCAGCTCGACGAGCACGCGCAGGCGTCGGGTGTCGAGCATCGGCTCTCCGGAAATCTGTCGTATTTCATGAACGGTTCACGTCGGAATCGTTTGATAGACCAACCATACGTCCGGATTCGATGATGGATGCGAAGCCGACCCGCACCCCAGGAGCCCCCCGATGACCTCCGCCCAGACCGCCCACACCCCGCCAGGCACGGAAGACGTCGTGGCGCTCGTGCGCCGCTGGCTCGCCGAGAGCACCGAGCACCCCGTCGACCCCGCCGCGCAGCGGCTCGCGGAGGTGCTCAAGGACCCGAACGGCCTCGCCTTCACCGTCGGGTTCGTCGACGGCGTCATGCGACCAGAGGACCTGCGCGTGGCCGGCCGCACGCTGCGCGGCCTGTCCGCCATGACCCCGCGGTTCCTGCCCTGGTACCTGCGCGGCGCGATCCGCCTGGGCGGCGCCTTCGCGCCCGCGCTGCCGGGCGTGGTGGTTCCCATCGCGCGCCGTGTGCTGCGCGCGATGGTGGGCCACCTCGTGCTCGACGCGACGCCGGCCAAGCTCGGCCCCGCCATCGCGAAGCTGCGCCGCGGCGGAGACCGGCTGAACCTGAACCTCCTGGGCGAGGCCGTGCTCGGTGAGCGCGAAGCCGATCGGCGACTGCAGGGCACCTACGAGTTCCTCGCCCGCGACGACGTCGACTACGTGTCGATCAAGGTGTCGAGCGTCGTCAGCCAGCTGTCGATGTGGTCGTTCGACGAGGCCGTCGCCGACGTCGTCGGAAAGCTCACCCCGCTCTACGAGCTCGCGGCGCGCGGTGCGAAGGACGGCGGGTCGAAGTTCATCAACCTCGACATGGAGGAGTACCGCGACCTCGACCTCACGATCGCGGTGTTCACCGGCATCCTCGACCAGCCGCAGCTGGCGTCGCTGGAAGCCGGCATCGTCCTGCAGACCTATCTGCCCGACGCCCTCGGCGCCATGCAGCGCCTGCAGGAGTGGGCGAGCGCCCGGCGCGCCGCGGGCGGCGCCCCGATCAAGGTGCGCGTCGTGAAGGGCGCGAACCTCGCGATGGAGCACGTGGATGCCGCCATCCACGACTGGCCGCTGGCCACCTACTCCGCCAAGCAGGACTCCGACACGAACTACAAGCGGGTGCTCGACTGGGCGATGACCCCGGAGCGCCTGGACGCGGTGCGGCTCGGGGTCGCCGGCCACAACCTGTTCGACGTCGCCCACGCGTGGCTCACGGCGAAAGCGCGCGGCGTGACGCAGGATGTCGAGTTCGAGATGCTGCTGGGCATGGCGACGGGCCAGGCCGAGGCGGTGCGCAAGGATGTCGGCCGACTGCTGCTGTACACGCCGGTCGTCAACCCCGCGGAGTTCGACGTCGCGATCGCCTACCTCGTGCGTCGGCTGGAGGAGAACGCGAGCCAGGAGAACTTCATGTCCGCGGTGTTCGAGCTCGCCGCCGACGACGGGCTGTTCGAACGCGAGCGCCGCCGCTACGAGGCGTCGCTGCAGGCGCTGGAGCAGCCGCCGGTCGCCCCCGCGCCGCACCGGACGCAGGACCGCACGAGCGAGCCGACCGCCGCGACCGGTACCGTCACGGGCTTTCGCAACGAGGCCGACACCGACCCGGCCCTGGCCGCCAACCGGCGGTGGGGCCGCGAGCTGCTGGCGCGCGCCCGCGACACGCGGCTCGGGCTGGACGCGATCGCCGCGGCGCGCATCGACGACGCTGCGGCGCTCGACGCCGTGACCGAGCGCGTGCTCGCCGCCGCCGAGAGCTGGCGGGCGCTGCCCGGCGCCGAGCGCGCGG
>JASGDZ010000346.1:0-4030 GCA_047606835.1 Microbacterium sp.
GCACGCACCTGGTGGAGCGCGCAGAGGCGCTCGCCGCGCGCGATCCGCAGTCGATCCAGTGGAAGCAGACCACCGCAGAGCTCGCGGACCTCTTCGCGCAGTGGCAGTCGCAGCAGCAGAACGGCCCGCGGCTGCCGAAGGGCGAGTCCCAGCAGCTGTGGAAGAGGTTCCGCGACGCCCGTGCGACTGTGGACCGGCACCGCCGCGAGTTCTTCAGCGAGCTCGACGAGACGCACAAGGCCGCACGCGATCGCAAGACCCGGCTCGCCGAGAAGGCCGAGGCCCTTGCGCCCAAGGGCGAGGACGGCATCGCCGCCTACCGGGAGCTGCTCGATCAGTGGAAGTCGGCCGGCCGCGCCGGCCGGAAGGTCGACGACGCGCTGTGGGCGCGCTTCAAGGCCGCCGGCGACGCCCTCTACGGCGCACGCGCCGCGCGCGACGCGGAGGAGGCGGAGGCGTCGCGCGAGAAGATCGAGCAGCGGCGCGCCCTCCTGGCCGAGGCGACGGCGGTCGCCGACGAGAAGGACCTGGCGAAGGCGCGCGCGCTGCTGACCGGCATCCAGCGTCGCTGGGACGACGTGGGCCGCATCTTCCCGCGCGACAAGGAGCGGGCGCTCGACGACGAGCTGCGCAAGATCGAACAGGCCCTGCGCACACGCGAAGACGCCGACTGGAAGCGCAACAACCCGGAGACGAAGGCGCGCGCGAACGACATGACGCGCCAGCTGACCGATGCGATAGCGAAGCTCGAGACCGAGCTCGCCGCGGCGAAGAAGGCGGGAGACGCGAAGGCCGCCGCCGCTGTGGAGGAGGCGCTCGCCGCGCGCAGGAACTGGCTGTCCGCCCTCGGGGGGTGACCAGGCGGCAGGTTCTCCACAGGCGCACGCCGCGCAGCGCCGCATCCGTCACGCTGGGTGGATGGCTCCGACGCACGCACCGCGCTTCGTGTACTTCGCCCACGACCGCTTCTCCCCCGCCGAGCTGTCGGCAGCCCGCCTGGACGGCCACCTCGTCGAGCTCGGCGAGGGCTTCGTCCCGGCCGACGCGGTGGAGACGCCGGCCCTGCGCGCCGCGTCGCTGGCGCCGCTCGTCGACGACCGTCTGGCGGCGACGCACCTGAGCGCGGCGTGGGTGCACGGCGCTGTCGACGAGCCGCCGGCGCAGCACGCCGTGCAGCGCGCGGTGGGCCACCGCATCCGGCCCGTCGTCGACCACCGCGTCGTCTACCGCGACGTGCAGCTCGACGCGAGGGATGTCGTCCGCATCGGCGGCGTGCTCGTCACGACGCCCGTGCGCACCCTCGCCGATCTCGCGCGCCAGTCGGCGAGCGGCCCCGACGGGGCACAGGTCGCCGAGGCGATCTCGCGTCTCGCCGCGCACGCCGGAGCCGCGCGCGAGGGGATCGCGCGGCTCGCGCAGCAGGATGCCGTCCCCGGCAAGCCTCACGCGCTCGAGCTGCTGCGCGCACTGGAGCGCTCGGCCGCTAAGACGTCGTGACGCGATACACGTCGTACACGGCGTCGATGCGCCGCACCGCGTTGAGCACCCGGTCCAGGTGCACGGTGTCGCCCATCTCGAACACGAACCGGCTGAGCGCGAGCCGATCGTTCGTCGTCGACACGGTCGCCGACAGGATGTTGACGTGGTGCTCGCTCAGCACGCGCGTGACATCCGACAGCAGGCCCGACCGGTCGAGCGCCTCGACCTGGATCTGCACGAGGAACACGCTCTTGGTGGTCGGCGCCCACTCGACGTCGATCATCCGCTCCGGGTCGGTGGTGAGCGCCTTCACGTTGGTGCAGTCCGTGCGGTGCACCGAGACGCCTTGACCGCGCGTGATGAAGCCGACGATCCGATCTCCGGGCACCGGGGTGCAGCACTTCGCGAGCTTCACCAGGATGTCGGGCGCCCCGCGCACGAGGATGCCGGAGTCGCCGCCGCGCTGCTGTCGCTGGCGGCCGATGTGCGGCAGGTCAATCGGGCCCGTGCTCGTGTCGCTCGCACCCACGAGCGCCGTCACCTTCTCGAGCACCGACTGCGTCGACACGTGCCCCTCGCCCACCGCCGCGTACAGCGCCGTCACGTCCTCGTAGCGCAGCTGACGGGCGACCTCGGCGAAGGAGTCCTGGCTCATCAGGCGCTGAAGCGGCAGGTTCTGCCGGCGCATGGCGCGGGCGATGGCCTCCTTGCCCTGCTCGATCGCCTCGTCCCGGCGCTCCTTCGTGAACCAGCCGCGGATCTTGCTGCGCGCACGGGTGCTCTTGACGAAGCTCAGCCAGTCCTGGCTCGGCCCGGCATCCGGGTTCTTCGACGTGAACACCTCGACGACGTCGCCGCTCTTGAGCTCCGACTCCAGCGGCACGAGGCGCCCGTTGACCTTGGCGCCCATCGTGCGGTGGCCGACCTCGGTGTGCACGGCGTACGCGAAGTCGACCGGCGTCGCGCCGCCGGGCAGCCCGATGACCCGACCCTTCGGCGTGAAGACGTAGACCTCCTTCGCGCCGATCTCGTACCGCAGCGAGTCGAGGAACTCTCCCGGGTCGGCCGTCTCGGCCTGCCAATCGGAGATGTGGGCCAGCCAGACCATGTCGGCGTCGGTCGCCCGCCCGGTCGCCTTCCCCCCGCCGAGCTGCTGCTCCTTGTACTTCCAGTGCGCGGCGACGCCGTATTCGGCCTGCTGGTGCATCTCGTGGGTGCGGATCTGGATCTCCACGGTGCGACCGCCCGGACCGATCACGGTGGTGTGCAGCGACTGGTACAGGTTGAACTTCGGCGTTGCGATGTAGTCCTTGAACCGCCCAGGCAGCGGCGTCCAGCGGGCATGGATGGCGCCGAGCACCGCGTAGCAGTCGCGCACCGTGGCCACGAGCACGCGGATGCCGATGAGGTCGTAGATGTCGTCGAACTCGCGGCCGCGGACGACCATCTTCTGATACACGGAGTACAACTGCTTCGGCCGCCCCATGACGCGACCGCGGATGCGCAGCTCGCGGAGGTCCTCGTCGACGGCCTCGATCACCTTCTGCACGTACTCCTCGCGCTGCGGCGTGCGCTGGCGCACGAGCGAGTCGATCTCGGCGTAGATCTTGGGGTGCAGCACCGCGAACGAGAGGTCTTCGAGCTCGGACTTGATCGCCTGGATGCCGAGCCGGTGCGCGAGCGGCGCGTAGATCTCCAGCGTCTCGGTCGCCTTCTTCTGCGCCTTCTCCGGCGGGACGAAGCCCCACGTGCGCGCGTTGTGCAGCCGGTCGGCGAGCTTGATCACCAGCACGCGGATGTCCTTCGACATCGCCACGATCATCTTGCGCACCGTCTCGGCCTGCGCGGCGTCGCCGTACTTCACCTTGTCGAGCTTCGTGACACCGTCCACGAGCATCGCGACCTCGTCGCCGAACTCGGCGGTGAGCTCGTCCAGACCGTAGCCGGTGTCCTCGACGGTGTCGTGCAGCAGCGCGGCCGCGATCGCGCGGGGGCCGAGGCCGAGGTCGGCGAGGATCTGAGCCACGGCGACGGGATGGGTGATGTACGGCTCGCCGCTTTGCCGCTTCTGCCCCGCGTGGGCCTGCGCGGCGACGGCGTGGGCGCGCTCGACGACGGAGAGATCGCCCTTCGGGTGGTTGGCGCGCACCGTGCGCAGCAGGTGCTCGACGTCGTCGCCGCGCGTGGAGCGCGAGAAGATGCGGGGCACGAGACGGCGCAGCGACGACGGCGACTGCCCGCCGGTCGACGGCAGCGTCTCCGTCATCCGCGCACCTCCCCTGCCCGCACCGCGGCGGACGCGATAATCCTACGCCGGGAGACGGCGCGTTCCGCGCGGGCTCCGCGGCTGCGCGCGCGGCTCGGGCCCGCAATCGGCGTGGTCTGTGCACGTCGCTCCGGGCCGTGAGACGCCGCCGCGGTGAGACAGGCCGCTGCGCGTCACACGCACCTGCGTCTGTCGCGCAACGAGCTGTCTCACGGGAAGGATGCTGCGCTGCGGCGCCGGGCCGGTACGCCGGGCGCCCCGCCCGGGTCAGGCCGCGACCGCGGC
>JASGDZ010000347.1:0-4478 GCA_047606835.1 Microbacterium sp.
ATCCCACCTGTCACAGCATCTCGCGGTGCTGCGCCGGCATCGTCTCGTCGTGTCCGAGCGCCGAGCGAGCCACGTGTACTACCGCCTCGCCGACCCGGCTGTGGCCGAGCTGCTCGCGGTCGCCCGCCGGCTGCTGCACGGCGTGCTGGCTTCCGGAGGCGAGCTGCTCGCCGACGTCGACTCGCTTCCCGCCCTGCCCGCGCCCGCACGATGAGCCGGTTCGCCGCCGCCGTGCGCGGGCTGCTCCCCGCGGCATCCGACTACCGCGCACTGCGCCGCACGTGGCGCGGCGACCTGGTCGCCGGGCTCACCGTGGGCATCGTCGCGCTGCCGCTGGCGCTCGGGTTCGGGGTGAGCTCGGGCCTCACCGCCGAGGCGGGGCTCGTCACCGCGATCGTCGCGGGGCTCGTCGCGGCCGTCTTCGGCGGCTCGAACGTGCAGGTCTCGGGCCCGACCGGCGCGATGGTCGTGGTGCTCGTGCCGATCGTGGCCGCCCACGGCGTCGCGGCGATCGCCACGGTGAGCATCCTCGCGGGCCTTCTCGTGCTCGCCGCCGGCGCGCTGCGGCTGGGCCGCGCCGTGTCGTTCATCCCATGGCCCGTCATCGAGGGGTTCACGCTCGGCATCGCCGTCATCATCTTCCTGCAGCAGGTTCCGCTCGTGGTCTCGCCGCACACGGCCGCCGCCGGGGAGCACAGCTCCAACGCGGTCCTCGCCGCCGTCCAGTCGATCGCCGCGGCGGAGTGGGGCTACGTGCCGTGGGCGCTCGGGGCGGTCGCGATCGTCGCGGCCTGCATGCTGCTCGCACCGCTCGTGCACCGTGCCCTGCCCGGCTCCCTCATCGGCATCGTCGTCGCCACCGCGCTCGCACTCGTGCTGCCGACGCCGCTCGCCGCGATCGGCGCGCTTCCCGCCGCGCTGCCGGCGCCCGTGCTGCCGAGCCTCGATCCCGGCCTGCTCGGCGGTCTGCTCCTTCCCGCCCTCACCGTCGCCGCCCTCGCGGCCATCGAGTCGCTGCTGTCGGCGCGCGTCGCCGCCTCGCTCGCCGAGACCGGCGCGTACGACCCCGACCGCGAGCTGGTCGGCCAGGGGCTCGCGTCGGTGGCGTCGGGCCTGTTCGGCGGGATGCCGGCCACCGGGGCGATCGCCCGCACCGCCGTGAACGTGCGCGCCGGCGGGCGCACCCGGCTCGCAGCGGTCGCCCACGCGGTCGTGCTGCTGCTCGTCGTGCTCGTCGCGGCGGGCCCCGTGGGCGCGATCCCGCTCGCGGCGCTCGCGGGCGTGCTCATGGTCACCGCGGTGCGCATGGTGCACCGCGGCACGGTGCGCTCGATCCTGCGCTCCACGCGGTCCGACGCGCTCGCGTTCGCGGTGACCGCCGTGGTCACGGTGTCGTTCGATCTCATCGTCGCCGTCGGCATCGGGGTGCTGTGCGCCGGCGTGTTCGCCATCCGCAGCCTGTCGCGGGCCACCGACGTGCGCCGCGAGCCGATCGCCGGCGACGCGCAGCCCGGCGACGACAGGATCGCCGTCATCCGCTTCGACGGCCCGCTCTTCTTCGCCGCCGCCGACCGCGTCTTCGACGAGGTCATGCAGACGAAGGGAGCCTCGGTCGTGATCCTGCGGATGTCGCAGCTCGAGCTCGTCGACGCCACGGGGGCGCGTGTGCTCACCGACATCGTCCAGGCGCTGGAGCGCCGCGGGGTGACGGTGCTCATCAAGGGCGTGCAGCCCGGGCACGACGAGCTCTTCCGCGCGGTCGGGGTGCTCGACTCGCTGCGCCATCAGAACCACCTGTTCGCCGACCTCCCCCGCGCGATCGAGCACGCGCGCAGCCACGTGCGGCGCGAGGCGGCGGGTCACGTAGGCTAGGGCGTTGTCGCCGGCGCCGGTCGCGCCATCCCACCCTCACCCCCGGGAGCATTCGCAGTGCCTGGAGAGAACCTCACCCGCGTCGAGGCGCAGCAGCGCCGCGCGATCGTCGACACCCGCAGCTACGCCGTCGAGCTCGATCTCACGAAGGGCGCCGAGGTCTTCGGCTCGCGCACGCTCGTGCGCTTCGCGGCGACCGAGGGCGCGTCGACCTTCATCGACCTCATCGCGCGCGACGTGCGCGAGATCACTCTCAACGGCCGCTCCATCGATCCGGCCACGGCGTTCGCCGACGCGCGCATCGCGCTCACCGACCTGGAAGCCTCCAACGAGCTGCTGATCGACGCCGACTGCCTCTACACGAATACCGGCGAGGGACTGCACCGCTTCGTCGACCCCGTCGACGGCGAGGTCTACCTGTACAGCCAGTTCGAGGTGCCCGACTCCCGGCGCGTCTTCGCGGTGTTCGAGCAGCCCGACCTCAAAGCCACGTTCGCGTTCACGGTGACGGCCCCCGACACGTGGCGCGTCGTGTCCAACTCCCCCACGCCTGCTCCTGTGCCCGCAGGCCCCGGGAAGGCGACGTGGGCGTTCGAGCCGACTCCGCGCATCTCCTCGTACATCACCGCGCTCGTCGCCGGGCCCTACGAGGTCACGACGTCGGAGCTGACGAGCTCGTCGGGCCGCGTCATCCCGCTCGGCGTCTACGCGCGCAAGAGCCTGTGGCAGCATCTCGACGCCGACTACGTGTTCGACATCACGCGCAAGGGCTTCGCCTACTACGAGGAGAGGTTCGGCGTCCCCTACCCGTTCGCCAAGTACGACCAGCTCTTCGTGCCCGAGTTCAACGCCGGCGCGATGGAGAACGCGGGCGCGGTCACGTTCACCGAGACCTACGTCTTCCGCGGCAAGGTGACGGATGCCGTCAAGGAGCGCCGCGTCGTCACGATCCTGCACGAGCTCGCGCACATGTGGTTCGGCGACCTCGTGACGATGAAGTGGTGGAACGACCTGTGGCTCAACGAGTCGTTCGCGGAGTGGGCCTCGACGATCGCCACCGCCGAGGCGACCGAATGGACCCAGGCGTGGACGACGTTCAACGCGATGGAGAAGACCTGGGCGTACCGTCAGGACCAGCTCCCCTCGACGCATCCCGTCGTCGCGGAGATCAACGACCTGGAGGACGTGCAGGTCAACTTCGACGGCATCACGTACGCCAAGGGCGGCTCGGTGCTCAAGCAGCTCGCGGCGTGGGTGGGCATCGACGCGTTCTTCTCCGGCGTGGGGGCATACTTCCACAAGCACCAGTGGGGCAACACCGAGCTCGTCGACCTGCTCGCCGAGCTGGAACGCACGAGCGGCCGTGAGCTGGCCACCTGGTCGAGGAAGTGGCTCGAGACCGCCGGCGTGAACACCCTCTCGCCGGTGATCGCGGAGGCGGCCGACGGCACGATCTCGCGCTTCGCGATCGTGCAGACCGCACCCGCCGACTACCCCACGATCCGTCCGCACCGCCTGGGCGTCGGCTTCTACAGCCTCAGCGGCGGATCGCTCCGGCGCGTGCACCGCGTCGAGCTCGACGTCGACGGCGACCTCACCGAGGTGCCGCAGCTCAAGGGCGTCGCACGCCCCGACCTGGTGCTCCTCAACGACGGCGACCTCGCATACGCGAAGATCCGGCTCGACGAGCGGTCGCTGCAGACCGCGATCGCGCACCTCGCCGACATCGCAGACCCGCTGGCGCGCTCGCTCGTGTGGGGTGCGGCGTGGGATCAGACGCGGGATGCCGAGGCGTCCGCGTCCGACTACATCGACCTGGTGCTCGGCAACATCGGCCGCGAGTCCGAGTCGACGACGGTGCGCACGACGCTCGCACAGCTGCAGCTCGCGGCGAACGCCTATGTCGCGCCGTCCCGCCGCGCCGAGGCCAGGGCCAAGGTCGCCGACGGGCTGTGGCGGCTCGCGCAGCAGGCGGATGCCGGCAGCGACAGCCAGTTCCAGTTCGTCACCGCGTTCGCGCAGGCCGTCGCCACGCCCGAGCACGCCGAGACGCTGCGGCGCCTGCGCGACGGCGAGCTGGTGCTCGACGGGCTGGAGATCGACACCGACCTGTCGTGGCAGCTGCTGATCGGGCTCGCCGCGGGCGGGGCGGCATCCGTCGCCGACATCGACGCGGCCCTCGCCGCGGACAACACCGCCAAGGGCGCCGAGGCCGCGGCCACCGCGAAGGCGGCGATCCCGACCGTCGAGGCGAAGCGGGCGGCCTGGTCGTCGCTCGTGGACAGCGACGCCCTGCCCAACACGATCGTGCGCGCGACGACGGTCGGGCTTCAGCATCCCGCCGGCCGCGACGTGCTCGACGCGCTCGTCGAGCCCTACTTCGACGCGCTCGTGCCGCTGTGGAAGGGCCGCACCTACCAGATCGCGAACTACCTCATCACCGGCGGCTACCCGTCGCCGCTCGCCAACCGCGAGCTGCGCGACGCGACGCGCGCGTGGCTGTCGGACAACCGCGACATCCCGGCGCTGCGCCGTCTCGTCAGCGAGAACCTCGCGGGCGTCGAGCGGGCCCTGGCGGCACAGGATCGCGACGCGCAGGACTGATC
>JASGDZ010000348.1:0-2942 GCA_047606835.1 Microbacterium sp.
CGTTGAGCCCTCCTCTCTCCTCGGCGCGCCGCGTCGGTGGGATGTCGAGCGATGCTGTCATCCTCACCCCTTCCCGCGTCGGTGGGATGTCGAGCGATGCTGTCGTCCTCATCCCTTCCCGCGTCGGCGCGCCGGGCGACGTCGATCTGTCGTTGGCTCAGCCGCGCGCTCGGCAGCTGTTATGAAGTCGTTATCTTTTGGTCGTCCGGATGGGCGGGATCGAGGCATCCGATGTCGTACCCCCTTCGTAGATTCGTTCTATGACCACTTCTCCCGCGACTCCCGGCGCGCGGCTCGTCGCCGCAGCGGCACGGGTCGCCGAAGCGCTGGTCGGCGGCGAGCTCACCGCGACGCTGACGGCGCTGGGCGACGACGCGTTGCTCGCGCTGCTCGCCGACACCGCGCAGGCGCGGCACGCCGTGGACCTCGTGGCGGGCGCGGCGTCGGCGGAGGTGGCCAAGCGCTCCGCGCGCGAGCTGGGCTACTCGGGGCTCGCGCAGCGCAAGGGGCACCGCAACGCGACCTCGCTCGTGCAGAACATCACGGGTGAGTCCCGCGCCGACGTGACCCGTGCGGTGCGCACGGGAGAGGAGCTCGGGGTTCCGGTCGGTCCGCCGACCGTGGACGAGCCCACTCCCGTCGTGCCGCGGTGGCTGGACGCGCTGCGCGGCGCGCTGGCTGGCGGAAGGCTGGGGTCGGCGCAGTTCCACGCGATCCGCGCGGGCCTCGGCGAGCCGCCCGTCGAGCGCTACCCCGCGCTCGACCCCGCGTTCCTTCCGGGGGCGTGGGCTGTCGCGGTCGAGCAGCTGGTCGCCGAGGCATCCACTCTGCCCGTCGAGGAGCTGCGGTCCGCTGCGCGCATCGCGCGCGACCGGCTCGACCCGATCGGTGTCACGCTGCGGTTCGAGGAGCGCTTCGAGAAGCGCTCGTTCCGCACGTGGACCGACGAGAGCGGACAGCAGCATGCACGCATCGTCTTCGACGACGAGGCCGCGGCATGGGTGCATGCGATGCTGCAGGCGGCGCTGCGCCCGCGTCGCGGGCCGCGGTTCGTCGACGCCGACGCCGCTCGGAAGACGCGTGAGGCGGAAGCCGACCCGCGGTCGAACGAGCAGCTGCAGTACGACACTCTGATCGCGGTGCTGCGCACGGGCGCGAACGCCGACCCCCGCCAGGCGTTCGGAGACAGGCAGCCGGGCGTGAGGATCGTCGTCGAGCAGGCCGCGATCGCCGCGGCCGGCACGCAGGGCGAGATGCGTGTCACGGGTGTCGGGCACCTCGAAGACGGTGGGCAGGCACTGCCGGGTGGCGTGATCGAGAAGTTCCTCTGCGACGCCGGCGCGATCCCGATCCACCACGACGAGCACGGCCGGCCCCTGGATCTGGGCCGGGAGGCGAGGCTGTTCACCGCGAAGCAGCGCATCGCGATCACCACACGCGACGGCGGATGCATCTGGCCGTCGTGCATCGCACCACCGTCGCAGTGTGAGCTGCACCACCTCGACCACTGGTGGGAGCATCACGGCAAGACGGATGTCGACGACGGAGTCCCGCTCTGCCGCAACTGCCACATGCGATTGCACAACCAGGGCTGGCGCATCCGGCGAGAACGCGACGCCGTCTCGGGCGCCGACACGTATTGGCTGCATCCGCCGCCCGATGCGGAGACGGCCGAATTGGGCGAGCCGGTGCGGCTCACCTCGAAGTCGCCCCGCAGATTCGCGGCGGCGTGAAATGGGCAGTGTCGGCAGTGTCGTTGGCGGCCCGCTGGGCGCCACGTCACGGCGCGGGGAGGTCGACGATGGCGCCGTTCGCGGGCAGCGTTCCCTCGAAGGTCACGCGCACGGCGACGGCCCGCTCGAGGTCGCCGTCGTCCATCGCCTGCACGTGCACGTGGGGCTCCGTGCTGTTGCCGGAGTTTCCGCACGCGGCGATCACGTCGCCCACCCGCACACGCTCGCCCGCACGCACCCTCACGCTGCCCCGCTCGAGGTGGCACAGTGCGACGACCGCGCCGCCGCTCTCGATCAGCACGTGGTTTCCGGCGAGTGCCGACCAGCCGGAGCGCGCCCTGCGGCGCTGAGTCGACGCGTAGCGGATCGAGGGCAGGCCGCGGTAGGCCCGATGGTCGGGCGCCGTGTCCTCGGCGGCCACGACCCTCCCCTGCAGCGGGGCGAGGATCGGTCGTCCGAACCCGGGGAAGACGTGGGGCTGTTCCGGACGCACGAGAGAGGCGAGTGTGATGGGGGCGGTGCGCCCCGCATCGGTCACCGGCACGAAGTCGATGGCGTAGGACGAGGCGAACAGCCTGGTGCCATGACTGGGCACCCGGTTCGCCGGGCTGTTGCGCACGACCCAGCGACCCGTGAACGGAAACGCCAGATCGAGAGGCACCACGCCTAGCTTCCGTCGACGGCCGGGGCGAGATCGTCGGCGTCGAAGCACGTGCGGGTGCCGGTGTGGCAGGCGGGGCCCACCTGCTCCACCTGGATCAGCAGGGCGTCGCCGTCACAGTCCAGACGCGCGCCGCGCACCAGCTGGATGTGGCCCGACGTGTCGCCCTTGCGCCAGTACTCCTGCCGGGAGCGCGACCAGAAGGTGACGCGACCCGTCGTCAGGGTGCGGCGGAGGGCCTCGGCATCCATCCAGCCCAGCATGAGCACCTCGCCGGAGTCGTGCTGCTGGATGATCGCCGGCGCGAGCCCCCGCTCGTTGAAGGCGACGCGGGAGATGCGATCGTCGACGGTGTCGCTCACTGGATCACCGCGTCTCCTCCGGGGCGCCGACGCCGCCCTCGTGGGGCGGCCGGGAAGGGTGCGTGTCGGCCGCTCCCTCGCTGAACGGCCGGGAAGGGTGCGCGCCGGCGGCTCCCTCGCGGTGCGGCCAGGAAGGGTGCGTGCCGGCCGCGCACTCGCGGGGCGGCCGGGAAGGGTGCGACCGCA
>JASGDZ010000349.1:0-3131 GCA_047606835.1 Microbacterium sp.
CGGTGGCGCCGTCCTAGACTGGGCGCCATGCGACCGCTCACCGAGGACGACGTGCTCGCATCGTTCGTCAACGCGGTGCCGGACGAGCTGCAGTCGCTCGCATTGCCGCACGACTTCCCGCTGACCGACTGGGACCACCTGGACTTCTTCGCGTGGCGCGACCCGCGCTCGCGCGGCAGGGGCTATCTCATCGCCGAGCACGCGGGTGCGCCGGCCGGCGTCGTGCTGCGCGCGGCGGAGGGGATGTCGCGGGCCCGCTCGGCGATGTGCAACATCTGCCACACGATGCAGCCGGCCGACCAGGTGTCGCTGTTCACCGCGCGCCGCGCCGGCCGCGCGGGGGCGCACGGGGGCAGCGTGGGCACCTACATGTGCGCCGATCTGTCGTGCCATGAGAACGTGCGGCTCGCAGCCCCCCTCGCGCCCTCGGAGGTGCGCGCGAGCGTCGATCGACGCATCGACGGCGCCCGGCGACGGTCGGAGGCGTTCGTGTCGCAGGTGATCGAGGGCTGAGCGGCCGCGCCTGATTTCTGGTGACGTGGAACGCGGAGTAACATTGCTGTTCGCGCCTCCGGTCGTCTGCACAAGTCGGGTGGGTGCGCACCCGGCGAGTTACCCGAGCGGCCAAAGGGGGCTGGCTGTAAACCAGCTGCGTAAGCTACGGGGGTTCGAATCCCTCACTCGCCACCAATAACAGAACGCCCCGCGACCAGGGATTTTCCCGAAGTCGCGGGGCGTTCCTTTGCACCGCGTGCAATCTGGGGTGCAATCCGAACAGCGGCGCGCAGCGCCGCGCGTGCGATGGGCCCGTCGGCGCGGAGGCTCCGCGCTCCCCTTGCGGCGCGCGTCGACCGCCGCCTGTCCGCCGAGACAGCTCGCTGCGCGTCGACCGCCGGCCGAGGTCCGCCGAGAAAGGCCGTTGCGCGAGAAACGCACGTGCGTCTGACGCGCGGCGGCCTTTCTCAGCGGCCGCCGGGGACCGGACCGTGCCGGGGCGTGCCCGCCGGCGTCCAGTCAGCCCAGCAGCTCCAGCGCGGCCATGGCGGCGTTGTGGCCGCCGACCCCGCTCACCGCGCCCCCGCGCCGGGCCGACGAGCCGCACACGAGCACTCGCGGGTGCGCGGTGGCCACGCCCCAACGCTGCGCGGGCGTGTCCAGCGGGTCGCCGGCATCCGCCCACGGCCACGACAGCGCGCCGTGGAAGATGTCGCCTCCCCGCATCCCGAGCGACTCCTCCAGGTCGCCGGTCGTGCGCGCCTCGATGCACGGCTCGCCGTCGGGCGTCGCGTACAGCAGCGGGCGCAGCGGCTCGCCGAGCACGGAGTCGAGGCTGCGCTCGGCCGCGGCGAGCAGCTCCTCGCGGGATGCCCCGGCCGCCGTCAGCCGGTGCGGCACCTGCAGCCCGAACAGCGTGAGCGTCTGGGCGCCCGTCGCGCGCAGCTCGGGGCCGAGGATCGTCGGGTCGGTGAGGGAGTGGCAGTAGATCTCCGCAGGGAGGGGGGAGGGGATGCCGCCGGCCGCCGCCGCGGCGTGGGCGCCGTCGAGCTGGGCCATCGTCTCGTTGATGTGGAACGTGCCGGCGAACGCCGCCTCGGGCGCGACCGCGGTGTCGCGCAGGCGCGGCAGTCGCTGCAGCAGCATGTTGACCTTGAGCTGTGCGCCCTCGGGCTGCGGCGGGTCGGCGACCTCTGCTCCGCCCGCGCGCAGCAGCTCCGCCAGCACCGCGGTGCCCACGCCGCCGAGCACGAGCCGGCCGCGCAGCGTGGTGGCGCCCTCGACCGTCACCTCTGCGTCGGGGGAGATCGCCGTGACCTCCGCGCCGGTGCGCACCTCGGCTCCCGCGTCGCGGGCGGCGCGCTCGAGCTCGGCCGACACGCGCCCCATGCCCCCGACCGGGACGTCCCAGTCGCCGGTGCCCCCGCCGATCACGTGGTACAGGAAGCAGCGATTCTGGCTCAGGCTCTGGTCGTCGGACCACGAGAACGTGCCGATGAGCCCGTCGGTGAGGGCGATGCCGCGGGCCAGGTCGGAGTCCAGGGCGCCCCGCAGGAGCCCGCCGAGCGGAGCCTCGGCGACGGCGTGCCACAGCTCGTCGTCGCCGACGCGCCTTCGCAGCTCGTCGGCGGTCGGCAGCGGCTCGGTCATCGTCGGGAACACGGCCCGCGCGAGCGGGGCGAGCCGGCGGGAGAGGGTCGCGAAGCGCTCGGCCTCGCTCGCGGAGCCGACGGTGCGGGCGAAGCTCTCCGCGGTGGCGGCGGCATCCGCCGTGTCGATCAGGACGCCCCGGGTCGGATCGGCGGGGTCGGGCGTGTAGGACGAGTAGCGTCGGCGTCGCAGCTCGACGGCGAGCCCGAGGTCGTCGACGATCCGCTGGGGCAGCAGGCTCACGAGGTAGGAGTAGCGGGACAGGCGCGCGTCGACCCCCGGCCACGGGCGCTGTGACACCGCAGCTCCGCCGACGTGTCCGAGACGTTCCAGCACCACGACGCGTCTTCCGGCGCGGGCGAGGTACGCGGCGGCGACGAGGGCGTTGTGCCCTCCGCCGACGATCACGACGTCATGGGTGGCGGCTTCGGCGTGCATCCCTCCACGCTATGCGGTCTTGCGGGTCTCGTCGCGTCGTCGACCCGCGGGTAGCTTTGGTCCATGGGCTCGGAGACCGATCTGCTGTCACTCGCCGTCGACATCGCGCGCGAGGCGGGTGAGCTGGCGCAGCGTCGCCGGTCGGAGGGTGTCGCGATCGCCGCCACGAAGTCGGCGCTCGCCGACATCGTGACCGAGGCCGACCGCGAGGTCGAGTCGCGCATCCGCGCGCGGATCGCCGAGGCCCGGCCGGATGACGGCTTCCTCGGCGAGGAGTCGGGCGCGCAGCGCGGCACGTCGGAGGTGACGTGGGTCGTCGACCCCATCGACGGCACCGTGAACTACGCCTATGGCCTGCCGTTCTACGCCGTCAGCATCGCGGCGGTGGCGGGGGAGCCGCATCCCGCCGCGTGGACTGCGCTCGCCGGGGCGGTGTTCGCCCCCGCCCTCGGCGAGCTGTTCACCGCGTCGCGCGGCGGCGGGGCGTTTCTCGGACAGCGGCGACTGCGCGTGCTGGTGCCCGCAGGCGAGGCGGGGGCGCTCCTTGC